>JBMCPG010000025.1:0-9299 GCA_048626035.1 Cyclonatronaceae bacterium | reverse complement strand
CAGCCGCAGGCCGCCGCCGTCGAATCCTACCGAATACACATATTCCTGATACGGATCGCGGTCGGGATCCATGCCGGCGGCGGTGAACCAGATGCGGCGGTTATCTTCGTCAATTTGCAGAATATCGGAGACGTTCCACTCGCCTTCGTTGGTGATGGCATTCAGGCGCTCGCCGGTTTCCAGGTCGTGCAGATACAAATGGCCCCAGTTGGAGGCGCGGCTGAACCAGATGAAGACGCCTTCATCATAGAGCACGTGCCAGTTGGGTACGCCGCGTGAGTTGAGGTTGGTTTCGATGAATTTTTCATCCCGTTCGCGATATACCTCGCGGACTTCACCGGTTTGCAGATCGGCAATTTTGAGCGTTACTTCTTTATAATCGCGCGAGGTGGATACATAGGCCAGCTTTTGGTTGTCGTCTATAAACTGATTATCGGCCCATTCGCGTCCGCGTCGCAGGCCGCAGCAGTTGGAGGTCCGCTGATGATACGGGCCGGAGTCGAAGCGTACCATTTCCCCGGATTCCACATCAAACGCTACGCGATGATGCATGGGCACCTGCTCGTCGCCGGGCAGGGCGTAGGGCCAGGTTTCCAGCTCGGCGCGGGGCTCGGCGGTGCGCAGCAGATGCATTTCGCCGACTTCCCGCTCATCCAGTTGATAGGTGGCGATATGGCGGCCGTCGTCTGACCATTTCAATATCGGGCGGTCGGAGCGCGTCCAGCCCTGTGAATCTGTAGCGTAGCCAAAACGGTGTTCGCCGTCGTCGCTGAGCTGCGTGTCCTCGCCGGTTTCCATATCGCGCACCCACAAATTATGATCCAGAATGAAGGCGGCGTATTTTCCCTCCGGAGAGCTAAGACCGTTGCGCGGGAGTACTACGCCCTCGGGCGTCGTTTCGGCTTCGTCACGCTCCAGTTCATAGGAATCGGGCTGCAGTGTCCAGCGGTCGCCTTCGTAGGAAAAGGTGATTTCGCGCGCGTCGGTGCTTACCTCAATCTGCGAAATACCGGGATAATCTTCATCGACTTCGATGCCATCACCCAGCGCATTTTCGAGGGCGGCAGCCAGGCGCTGCGTGTCGAACAGGGAGCGTTTTTCGGCTTCGGTGCCATCATCCTGAATTTCTACCATGTAGTATTCGGGCCCGTCGGCGGTATTGATTTCATACCAGAAGCGGGTATCGGTAAGCCAGGTCGGGCGCAGATTATCGCGCTGCACCAGGCCGCTGAGATTGCGGCTCAGCAGGGCATCGGCACGCTCATAGCGGGCCTCATCGAGCTGTGGGAGCCGGTTTACGATGCGCTCCTCGGTTCTAATTTCGATTTCTTCGCTGGGTTCCTCCACGGCAATTTCATCGGTGGAGGTACAGGCGTTCAGGCCAAGTCCGAACGTAAGCAGCAGTAAAATGGCCGTTCTGAACCGGCCCCGCAGAGTAGAATCAGGCATCTAAGAGTAGAGTTAGGGGTTTGGATTGATGAATGGCAGGGTGTTGTATAAGTATTATAATCATCACCGTCTGTGAATTAATTCATGGGCAGTGATGGAAATACGGCATAAAACGTCTAAAAATACTATATTTGGTTAAAATCTTAGCAGCGAAATATTTTGCGACTATTTGACTTAATAAAACAGCCATGATAGTATCTGAGCTTTTAACCAGCGAACTTAAGCATGCCTGTGAAGCTTTTGAAGTCCAGAAGCTGTATGTATTTGGCTCCGTAGTTTCAGATCGCTTTTCTGATGAAAGCGACCTTGATTTTTTGGTTGAATTCAATAGAAACGGTATTGAGGGAGCCTTTGATCAGTTTATTGGATTAAAGCAGCAGCTTGAGCGGATCTATGAACGTCCGGTTGATTTAATTACGTGCCAATCATTCAGAAATCCACTTTTTCGGGAAGAAGTTGAAAAGAATAAGGTACTGATTTATGCCGCATAGTATTCGAAAGCTCTTGCTGGATGTTCAGATTTCTTGCGATGAAATACAACAGTTCACGCAAATTCGTCCAGGCGTTTGGTTTTGTTGGCACCTTCGAGCATTTGATGGTCTTTGTCGTGTCCGTGCAGCGGCTCGAAGTGCATGGTAATGATGCCGTCGGTATCCAGGGCATCAATAATATTGCGCTCCAGCCGGGTGGCATCGCTGTGGGCGCGTTGTATGCTCACTTCATCCTTAAATTTAAGATGCAGCTCTACCCAGGTGGTATTTCCCGACGTGCGGTGCCGAAGATGATGCCAGCCTTCGATACTTCCGGGTAATTCTTTGTCCAATTCGGCGCGTATGGCGCGGTCGGCCGAGGGGTTTCGGGTGTCCATAATGCCTTTTACCGAAAAGCTGAGCAGCTTCCAGGCCTCCCGGATGATGTAGGCAGCAATGAGCAAACTCACGATTACATCAATCCAGACCCAGCCGGTAACCTGAATAAGCAGCAGCGCCAGCACGACGCCCCCGCTGGTCCAGACGTCGGTGAGCGTGTGTTTTCCGTTACTGACGGCGATCATATTTTGATGATCGCGCCCCACGCGCTGCACGTAAGTTCCCACCAGTAAATTGATGCTGGCGGCCGCGACAAGCAAGGCCATCCCCGGCCCGAAATTACTGATTTCAATGCCGGTAAAAATATTCATCGCCGCATGATACACGATGCTCACGCCGGCCACAATAATGATGGCGCCCTCGGCTCCGACCGATAACAACTCGATGCGCTCATGCCCGTAATGATGATCGTCGTCGGCGGGTTTGAGGCTCAGGTAATAGCCATATACGACAAAGCCAACGGCAAAAAGATGCACGACCGACTCCATCGCATCAGATAGCGCGGCCGTGGAGCTGGTTAGTACAAAAGCGGCGATTTTAAGCGATAAAGACGCAAGCGAAGCCACCAGACTGATAAGCAAGGCGCGCTTCACAGGATTTTGGGAGGAAAAAATCATAGAGTATAAAATACAAATGTTTCTGTAACTCCTGTAAATGATACATGGCTGCCAATCGTGCCCGGCAACCATCGCCGGAGCAGCAGCATTGTTCTGCTCCGTGCAGGATTCCGCCCGCTGTAAACCAACCATACACTTACTTGGTCTTTTGCAACGGGCTGCCGCTTTATCTTATGCCTAAATCGTATATTATTTTGACCTGAAAAACGTTCTGGAAAATTACTTCAGTCTCATTTTATAAATTATTGTTAGCATAGAACCTTAATTTCTTAGTAAAACGCAGGTGATGTGTATGATGCATCTTCCGTCTTCTTCCGATTTTTCCCTTTCTGTCGACCTATTTACACAGGTGAGCGAAGATTTTGAGAAACGCCAGTATTTGGTGCTGGGGAGTCTTAAAAAAGCCCGCGATGCCTTTGAAAAGCAGCATCTGTATCCACAGCTCGGCCAGTTAGTCGAACTCTATCATCATCTACAAAAAATTTTAGCCGGTTTTGAAGGCATGAAGCAGCACGGCCCCCAACGAATACGGAGCATTGATTTGCAGCGCGGGCGCATCGAGTTTGAGTCCGCCCTGCCCGAAGAGCTTGATCTGGAAGCCGTAAAAGAGCTGGTGCGCTGGGCGCAACCGCTCATCAACGAAGCCATTCAGCAGGGCATTGAAGTTTACGAGTTTGTGGACAAAAAATTAAGCCTCGATGAGGTAGGCATCCGGCCCGGCTATGCTGATGAGGGCTATTTCTTTATGCCGAATACCGAAACCGGCGCGCTCCAGCTCTTTCGCTACGAAATGTCGATTTATACCGGGGCGGGCGAGCGCTTCCGCAGCCTTAAAACGCGCTTAGTTAAAAGCCTGGCGCAGGGCAAGCTGGCGCAAGCAGAACCGGGAGCGCTGAAAATGCAGCTTATACGCGAGTATCCGGAGCTGCCGAATCCGGCCACATTTTGCTTTCATACAGGCTTAAACGCCCCTTTTGGCGCCACGCTTTTTCCCATCGCCAAGCGGAAACTGATGCGCTATCTTTCCGCCCTGCGCTGATGAAGGCGTTTTTTATTTGTTTAACCAAGTTTTTACAAGTATTCTGCCCCATGCAGGAACCCGAAGGCGGTTATTTGGCTTAACGAAAGTGTAGAATATACGCTACTTAACCATCTTATTTGATCAACCTCCGCTTTTGACACAAGAAAAAAGAGACGCCTTCGGAACCCGGCCTCTGGGGCGCTTACTGCTCCAGCAAGCTGTTCCTGCATCGGCGGGCATCATGGTAATGTCGATTTACGGAATTATCGACACTATTTTTGTAGGCCTTTGGGTAGGCTCGCTGGGCATCGGCGCCATCACCGTAGTATTGCCCATCACCTTTTTGATTGCCAGCGTAGGCATGGCTATCGGTATTGGCGGCTCATCTATCATCTCCCGCTCGTTCGGCGAAAATAACGATGAAAAAGCCTATCACACGTTCGGCCTTCAGGTGATGCTCACCCTGGCTCTGGCCTTGGGCTGTGTGGCGGCCGGCTATTTTTTTATGGATGAAGTGCTTGCGGCCTTCGGCGGGCGTGGAGACGTGCAGGGGCCGGCGAAGGAATATTTCGGTATTGTGCTGCTGGGCGTGCCGTTTTTAGCTATTGCAATGATGAGCAACAACGTGATTCGCGCCGAAGGATTTCCGCGCATCGCCATGTTTACCATCATGATTCCGGCGGTCGTCAATATTGTGCTGGATCCCGTTCTGATTATCTATTTTGATATGGGCCTTGCCTGGGCCGCCTGGGCTACGACCATTTCTTATATGGCAAGCGCGGCGTTTGTGGTCTGGTTTTTTGCCTTTGGCGGCTCACAAATGCGGTTTCAAAAAACCTACTTCGTGCCGGATTTCCGCCTGCTGCGCGAAATGATTGGCCTCGGCTCGGTAACGATGGCCCGGCAGGGAACCATCAGCCTGCTGGCTATTGTGCTCAATAATTCACTTTTTATGTACGGTGGAGAGCTCGCCCTGTCGGTTTACGGGATTATCAGCCGTTTAATGATGTTTACTAATTTCCCGGTTTTGGGCATCACCCAGGGTTTTGTGCCGATTGTGGGCTATAACTACGGCGCCCGGTTTTTAGATCGCGTGGCCCGCCTCATTCGCCTGGCGGTAGAGAGCGCGACCGGCGTAGCCTTGTGTATTTTCGCCAGTATCATGATTTTTGCCCCGCAGATTGTGGCCATTTTTACCAACGATGAACAGCTCATCCGGGAAACGGTGCCTGCACTGCGCACCGTGTTTCTGGCCACCCCGCTTATTGCCGTAAACCTGCTGGGCAGCGCCTACTTTCAGGCGGTCGGGCGGGCGCGTCCAGCCCTTATTCTGGCGCTTTCCAAACAAGGTTTCCTGCTGATTCCCCTCATTTTTCTGCTTCCGCTTCATTTTGGAATTTCCGGAATCTGGATGGCGTTTCCCATGGCAGATATCGGCGCGGCGGTCATCACGGCTTTTTATTTTCGCCGGCGGTATCCCGAAACTATTAAGGCCCGCAAAGAGGAAGCCCATGCGGAAAGCCCCCGCCCGGCCGGCCGTAAGAATTCTCCCGCTCAGCCCCACCGTGATACACCGGCCAGTGCGCCGGCTAAAGCATCGGAATCCTACGATTTAGATCGCGCCTGAGGATTAAACCGGCCACTGGCAGTGCGGGAATAATTCTGATTATCTGCCGTTTTTAATTACCTTAATTATATCAACAAATTTTTAATTGATGATGTAGCCACAGGCTCGCATCACAGACTACAAACCACAGATTTATAACGTATTATGGAAGACATTGCCGGAAAAACATTTAAAGTTGTAGTGGTCGGCAGCGGTCCGGCCGGATTAACCGCAGCGCTTTATGCCGCGCGCGCAGATTTATCGCCGCTGGTGCTCGAAGGCCCCGAACCCGGAGGACAGCTCACCACTACAACCGATGTGGAAAACTTTCCCGGATATCCTGAAGGCGTGCTCGGGCCCAAAATGATGGAAGACATGAAGGAACAGGCTTCCCGATTTGGCGCAGACGTGCGGTATGGCACGGTTGATCACATCACGTTTGATAAGCGGCCTTTTGCTCTTACCGTAGATGAAGAGCACAAAATTTACGCCGAGTCTATTATCGTTTCTACCGGTGCTTCGGCCAAATGGCTGGGGCTTGAAAGCGAGCAGCGGATGCGGGGTAAAGGCGTAACGGCCTGCGCTACATGCGATGGCGCATTTTTCCGCAATCAGCACGTTATTGTGATTGGTGGTGGCGATACGGCCATGGAAGAAGCAACCTTCCTCACTAAATTCGCCAGCAAAGTAACCATCATTCACCGCCGGGATGAATTCCGCGCCTCCAAGCACATGCAAAAACGCGCGCTCAATAATCCGAAAATTGAGGTGATGTGGAACTCCGAGCTCGAGGAAGTGCTGGGCGAACAAGTGGTGGACGGCGTCAAAATCAAAAATCGTGAAACCGGCGAAATCACAACGCTGGATGATGTAACTGGCGTATTCCTGGCCATTGGCCACAAACCGAATACCGACTTGTTTAAGCAGGTGCTGGATATGGATGAAACCGGCTACATCATTACGGAGCCGAAATCTACCCGCACAAGTATGGAGGGCATTTTTGCCTGCGGCGATGCTCAGGACTCGATTTACCGGCAGGCAGTTACGGCGGCTGGCACGGGCTGTATGGCCGCCATGGATGCCGAGCGCTGGCTCGAAAAGCAGGCTGAAGCTGTAGAGGAAGGCTGAGGAATCTAAATAAGATTATCCCTTGAATACAAAAACGTGCCGGTCGGGTGATGCAGCTTGTCCGGCACGTTTTGTATCTACACAAAAAAATACCGGCAATCGCAAAAAAAAGAACTCCATAATTTGCGCCTGTCGCAGGATCGCTTACAATATCATGCATTACTATTCATAATATTGAAAATGGCGTAGAAAGCATATATGCGCTTCTGTGAGCGTTTTCGGTTTAAGCACTTTTTTAAAGCTGCGCACGCAAAGCCGGAATCACCTTTCCGGCATATCATCGGGCGGGAGCGGCGTGGGCAGCCCAACTCCGCTAAAAGCGAGAAGAGGCAACGAAAACGGCCGGCCTCATCATACGTGAAAACCGGTGTTTAAAGCTGCTTTGCGCGTTGTATAATTGATCTTATGTTAAGTTGCTTTTAAAGCACCTTGCGCCTTGTTTCCAATATCTACCCCTCGCAGAGCAGCGGCTATTCGCGCGAAATTCATTTTCCCGGCCGCCTACAAAATGATTTCTTTTCCGGCGCTGTTTTAAGTTTTGATTCCGGTTTGAGCTAAAGATTCTTTATTTTCCGCCCGTATGGAGTGGGCTGTAGTTTTTTTTAAAAATCGTGTAAGGATTCGCTTATTCATCACTCTGTTTATCTAAATACACATTTTAATTTGATGGCATGGTAGTAATACATAACATCCGCATCTTAGCCCGAAGCTTCTGTGTTTTTTAGCTGCCTGTTTATAGCAGCTACTTCCCCTCAGGTACGGCATTCTGGCAACATATATCCGGCCATCCCTATATAAAATGGAACAACTCATCATTGATTTTACTAAAATGGCAAATTCTGACAGATTAAAAGCACTCGACCTCGCTGTAGGTCAGATTGAAAAGCAGCACGGCAAAGGCACCATTATGCGCCTGGGCGACAATCCCATCGTTAATATTCCCGTCATTTCTTCAGGCTCTCTGCTCATCGATTCGGCCCTGGGCGTAGGCGGGTTTCCACGCGGGCGGATTATTGAGATTTACGGGCCCGAATCCAGCGGTAAAACCACGCTGGCCCTGCACGTAATTGCAGAAGCGCAAAAAAATGGCGGTTATGCCGCGTTTGTAGATGCGGAAAACGCCTTTGATGCAAAATACGCCAACGCCCTCGGCATCAATACGGAAGAGCTGCTGGTTTCCCAGCCCGATACCGGCGAGCAGGCGCTTGAGATTACCGAAACCCTCATCCGCTCCGGCGCTTTAGACGTGCTGGTTGTGGATTCAGTAGCCGCGCTGGTTCCGCGCGCCGAACTCGACGGCGAGATGGGCGATTCCCACATGGGCTTGCAGGCCCGACTGATGTCTCAGGCGCTGCGTAAACTCACCGGTATCGTGAATAAAACGCATACCTCGGTTATTTTTATTAATCAGATTCGTGAGAAAATCGGGGTGATGTTTGGAAATCCTGAAACCACTACCGGCGGGCGCGCCCTGAAATTTTACGCTTCGGTTCGCATTGATATTCGCCGTATCGGCAGCATCAAAAAAGGGGATCAGGTTGTAGCTAACCGCACCAAGGTAAAGGTCGTCAAGAATAAAGTCGCCCCGCCGTTTCGCGAAGTTGAGTTCAGCATCGAATATGGAAAAGGAATTTCCCGGCTCGGCGAGCTGCTGGATTTAGCCGTAGAGTATGATATCATCCAGAAGCGCGGAAGCTGGTATCGCTACGAGAATGAGCCCATAGGGCAGGGCGCCGATTCGGCAATGCAGTTTTTAGCCGAAGACCAAGATTTGTATAATAAAGTTGAACGCATCGTGCGGGCCAAACTTCTGCCCGATATTTATGGCGAGGAAGCTACCGGACAGGCATCAGAAGAAGCTGTAAACGGGCAAAAGAAACCTAAAAAAGAGCCCGCCGCCAAATCTAAAAAATGAGGCAGCACGCCTTGTGTTTCTATAGATGTGAAAAAGCTTTCCCGGCTATCAACAAGTAGCAGGAAAGCTTTTTATTTTTGAGCCCCTGGCCATAGAGCCTCCGGTTTTAACTAAAAAATATATTTCTCATGGGTGATTCTCTGACTTCCGACCTCGGCTCCATTTTTAATACTCCAGACAACACCCGGAACTCTGCCGGTCCGCCTGAAAGCGCCTCACAGCGCCGTTCCGGACAAGACGCTGACCGCCCGCGCCGGAAAAAATCATATAAAAAAACCGCCGGGACAACCGGAAAAGAGCCGCTTCCCTTTCTGGCGGGGATAGTTACGGCCGTAAAACCACAGGCCAAAAACGCCGCACGCGTATCGGTTTTTATTGATGATGCCTTC
Organism: Cyclonatronaceae bacterium; assembly: GCA_048626035.1. Lineage (GTDB taxonomy): Bacteria > Bacteroidota > Rhodothermia > Balneolales > Cyclonatronaceae > Cyclonatronum. The sequence continues at coordinate 305 of JBMCPG010000025.1, read as the reverse complement.
AGCTTTGGCTGCTACAAAAGCGTTTGGCGCACCTTCGGCGTAGAAAAAGGAGAAGCATTTTCCCAGGCGCAATATGATGAACTCGCCAACGAAGAGCAGCGCTGTAAACTCCAGCATTACTGGATGGATCTGCTCTCCCGGCGGAACCATTCGGCCGGAGAGCTAAAGCGCAAGGCGCTCCAAAAAGGCTATGACGCGCATCATTTTGACGCACTCATTGAAGAGTTTCGGGCAAAAAAATTTATTGATGAGCGGGCTTTTGCAAACCGCCTCGCCGAAGAAATGCGCGAACGCAAACGCTGGGG
>JBMCPG010000024.1:0-9486 GCA_048626035.1 Cyclonatronaceae bacterium | reverse complement strand
GCTCCGAGATCCACACCCATCGAGCTTAGGAAAGCACGATACTGAAGAACGGTTACCTCATGCTTATCCATTTTAAATGGGCTAATAGATACTCTTCTGTTCCCGGCCACCTGAATAGAAAGTTCATCGACATCTGTAAGGCCGATAATGTAGTTAGAACCCGGTAATTCTACCATTTCAACAGCTATGAGGCTGTCTGCGTCGAGGTATGAAACGATTTCTTTAGTTTGGCTGGCCAAAGGGTTTACTCTCACGCCAGGGGCATCCGGGGCAAGCAGGCGCCCGCCGCTGGCTTCCATCACTACTTCAGCATCTTCACGGCTGCTAATAGATGATGCGAGGGTGCGAATGCGTTCTTCCCGACTCATATTGTCGAGATTTCCACCACTGCTGCGAACGCGCGTATTCACAATAGAACGGCGGCCCATTGGCACCGATACGCCAAGAGAAATAGTGCTCATAGCGTTTGAGGCCGTTGTGTTTGTTACAGCCTCTTCGGTCGCATCAAAATACGGGCTGAGGAATTTGTGATAGTCGAACTTGAGATACACGTCTGCGCCCAAAGCACCTGTACCAACCTTCATCCCAAGATTCACGGCGGGCATAAATGTTGGGATGGTTTCGCCGGGCAGTAACGCATCCGCATTATCTGCAATTCGGAAATTATCGTAGGGATTAAAGCCCGTGTCAGCAACACCATCTACGTTATTTCCATCGGTATCAACAAAACCATCAGTTCGCGGCCGATGTCCGTAAAACGCCATATCGAAGGTAGGTTCTGCATAGATGCCCAAAAACGCCGGCACGTTAACGGCAAAACCAAGCTTAAGGCCAAATGCGTTGTTAATTACGTTGGTGAACATGATATCACCACTATTATTTCCGGCAAAGTTAGCGGCCCGGTTTACTGGAATACCGCCAGAATTGTAGTACAGATAATTGAAGCCGAAACGCGCCAGAAAATTAATATCATACTGCTCAAGCGTATAAACCGGCTTGGCTAAAGTGATATCATAAGTAGCTCCGCGTGGCGGCACAAAGCCGAGTCCCTGCGGATTAAAGTTGCCGTTAAAGTTTCCAAAGCCTCCCGCGATATCCAGGCTGGTATTGCTAAAAAAGCCTTCTTCAACGCTTTCAATATCACCGAGCGGTGCTGGATCGTCGGGCTCTTCGCCAGCTTGTTGTGCCCGGAGCTGAGATTGCAGGCTTGGGACAAGTGTCAGGATGATCGTAATAACGATGCTGGCAAGAGTTACACGGCCAAATTTGTAAATGAATATCATGGAGTTAGCTTGGTTAGAAGAAACGGGACTTGAAATAAGATGTATCACGCTGCTTATTTCTATTGCAGAAGCTGAAAATGAGTCTTCAGTGCTCTACCTTTACATAAGAATACAATGGCTTTGTAAGCTGTAAAATTTATCTTATTTGTAGATCAATACAAAATGCTTTATGCCGAAAGTACACGTATTTTTTTTGGGGACTGCATACAGGCTAAACATCTAAAATAGAATCATGTCCATAATGTATTGATGAAAACTGCGGCTAAAACCATTAAAAAAGCACTTATTGAGCAAATCTTCGGAAATTAAAAAACTTTCATAGTAAGCTAAGGTACGCAGGGTCTTTTCGCAAGTTATCATTTTTATAAGAATCGTACTCAAGCTATTTTAAGGGTTTGTACTTAAATATTATCGCTCGGCGGTGCTGAAGCGCGGAAGGGTACATGCCGCTTGTATATAAAAGGCTAAACATAGACAGAACAAAATTTTAAAATTTCAACTATTAAGCTGACCGGCGGGATGGTTTATTCTAAGATGAAAAAAGACGCTATAAATTTAATTCTACTTTGGGCCGGCATTTTTGTATTTTACTTTATAAATAAAATTTTGAACCGGTTAAATCAGGCATTACGCACCCATTATGGATAAACTTACCGGCACGGAAATTCAAAAGCAACAAGATTTTAATGAGGAAATGCTTCCTCATCTTGATGCCATCTACAACTTTGCGCTGCGACTTACTTCAGATCCTAACGACGCCGAAGACTTAGTGCAGGATACCATTGTTAAGGCTTTCCGTTTCTTCAGTAGCTACGAAAAAGGAACCAACGCTAAAGCGTGGCTGTTCCGCATTTTGAAAAATTCTTACATTAATAATTATCGCAAAAAATCAAAACAACCGCATCAGGTAGATTATGCCGAAGTGTCGCAGTATTATGAATCGGTGCGCAGCGAACAAACTGAAACTACAGAACTTGAAGATCTGATGTTTCGTGAAATGCTCGATGACGATGTTACTACTGCTTTAACCGACCTACCGGAAGATTTTCGTACCGTGGTTTTGCTCTGCGATGTTGAGGGCTTCACGTACGAGGAAATTGCAAACATGCTCGACGTTCCTATTGGTACGATACGTTCCCGCCTGCATCGTGGCCGCAATTTGTTGCGTGCACAACTGCTTGAGTATGCCGAAAAAAAAGGATTTAACCGAGATTGACAGCAAATATTCAGAGCTTTTTTCTTCATTATTTATTATTAAAAAAAGCGTTGTCTTCTAAAGACAGCGCTTTTTTTTATTCCACGATTCAGGCTTTAGTTCGTGCCGTCCAGCATATTCGGATACTCGTGCCGGGTTGGCAGCTCAATCCGGAAGATGCTTCCCTTGCCGGGCGTGGATTCATGCACAAAAATACGTCCTCCATGGTATTCTTCTATAATGCGGCGTGCAAGGCTGAGCCCGAGCCCCCAACCGCGGTTTTTTGTACTAAACCCCGGATTAAACACATTTTTGATGTTTTTACGCTCAATGCCTTTTCCGGTGTCTTCTATATCTATTTGAAGCCCGGTAGGCGTGGTGCGTGAGCTCATTTTCACATAGCCTTTATTATCATTTCCCATGGCATCTATGGCGTTTTTAACCAAATTTTCTATCGCCCAGGTAAAGAGCTGCTCATTGATCGCTATGCGTGCTTCCATCTCAATATCTTTGTAGAGCTGCACCCGCCCGCCCAGTTGCGGAAGCCGCCTGCCCATATAGCCGGCCACGTTACGTAACACCGGCCCGGCGCGCATCACCTTTAATTCTGGTTCGGAGCCAATTTTGTTGAAGCGGTCGGCAATGCGCTGCAGCCGTTCTACATCCCGCTCGAGCTCGTGTATGGTCGAAAGCATGGCTTCATCTTGCTGAGATAAATCTTTGAGCAGCGTCGTCCAGCCCATTAAGCTGGTGATGGGCGTGCCGAGCTGATGCGCCGACTCCCGCGCCATGCCCACCCAAAGTTTACTTTGCTCATTTCGTTTTATGCTGCTCAGGCTTGCATAGCCCAGCCCCAGAAAAAGCGCCAGCAATCCGAATTGGATATACGGGAAGTAGGTGAGCGTGCTCACAATAGCACTGTTTCCATAATAGAGCTGCTGCAACTCCGCGTTTTCGCCCTCTCCTACATAAAAGCTTATGGGTTCATTGATCTCCGCAAAGTCTTTAATCAGCTCCCGGTCATCGTCGAGCCGGCTTTCGTCTATATTACGATGATGCACAATCTGCTGCTGCTCGTTTACTGCTATCGATGGGATTTCGAATAAATTATTTATGATGACTTCATCGGCCACAAAATCCAGCCCGGCGTTGCTCAGATCGGATTGGGCCTGCCGCAGCACATTTTGCCAACGCCGTTTCAGCTCAATGCCTACAAGCGGATGCGCTTCTATTTCCTGGCTCATTTCTACCAGCGCCTGGCGCATTTGGGGGTTTTGATCTACCGATATATAGCCCGATGCTTTAGCCCAAAGCTCGGTGCTGGCCCGCTCGTTGTCGCGCATTTGTATCAGCAAATATTGTGTATAAACAAAAGAGCCGATGGCCAGCAAAATCAATAGAGCGATAATCGATACTTTGATGCGGAATCCTGTGGTGCTGGAAAAATAAGGGCCTTTCATAGAAAGATGCAGTTTGGAGCGAAAAGGAAGCGGCCGGTCGCTGGCCGGGCAGCGGCGGTCGTCTGTGCTTCATCAAGAAACCGGGGCAAGGGTAGTTATTTCAGGCCCGTGCGAAATGGCAAAATGCGTGTTTGCCCCGCCGGTTTCGAAAGGAATGAGCCCTTCAAAAGGACTTTGGTTGGCTGCAGTAATAAACGCCTGCCCACTGTGCGAGTTCAGCATGGTCGTAAGTACTTCTATTTTATCGGGGTCGAGATCGCCAAAAACATCATCTAATAAAAAAACGGGCAGATCTTCTAAAAGCTCACTAAAGAGTTCAAGTTCGGCAAGTTTCAGAGCAAGTGCAAATAGCCGGTGCTGTCCCTGAGAGCCGAATTTGCGGAGCTCCATATCATCAAGGTAAAAAACCAGGTCGTCTCGGTGCGGGCCGTTGAGGGTGAGCTGCCGCTCGATTTCGCGCTCGTGCTCGGCGGCGATAAGCTGCTTGAAATGTGCTTCAATTCCGGCTTCGCCTGAGGTGGCATCCAGGCCGGGAAGGCTTTTATATACGAAGTGCGGGCGTAACCTGATGCCTGAAATACGTTCGTAGCTCTGCTGTAAGAACTGCGCAAATTGCCCGAGAATCTGCTGCCGCTTAAATATGATATGTGCGCCGGTTTTGGCTAACTGTGCATCCCAGGGGGCAAGCTGGGCTTCTATGATGTCGGCGCGGGTGTGGTAGGCCGATGAGAGCAAGCGGTTACGCTGCTGTACAATTTTACGATAGCTTACCAACTGCGATAAGTAGGAATGCGAGACCTGAGAAATCATTTTGTCAAGGAAGGAGCGGCGCTCGGCCGGCCCTTCGCGGGTAATTTTTTTGTCTTCCGGGGAAAGCACAACTACAGGAATAAGGCCGATCAGGTCGGTGAGCCGGGGCAGCGGGCTTTTGTTAACGCTGAATTGTTTTCCCGTGCCCCGCTCGTAGCTGCACGAAACCTGAAACGCCGCCCGGATATTTCCTTCTACTGCTGCCGAGAGCGAGAACCCGCTGCTGCCTTGCTTCATGATGTGCTGATCGGAGCTTGTGGTAAAGCTGCGGCTCATGCAAAGATAGTGTATGGCATCAATAAGGTTGGTTTTACCGACTCCATTTGGCCCGGTTATGAGATTGATGCCCGGGCTGAATGTAATTTCGGTTTCGGTATGGTTGCGAAATTGACGCAAATAAAGCGCATTAATACGCATACTGCAGGCGGTTGGAAAATGATGCGGTGTGATCTTGCATAAAAGTAATATACACAACGGGTTTAAAGGGCGCCCCGATGGCTAAAATGAAAAAAGCTTTGCAAAATCACTAAAGCGCTTGTACAAGACCTGCCGGGTAGCTGCTCGCACTTTCTTGATTTCACAAAGCCTTTTGCTCCAATCTTTTTAGCCGGGCTTTTAGTCTAAAAGCCGCAAATAGTCGCTGCTACTGCAGATCAGCTTTCTTTTTGTTCGGTGGAGTCTTCATGGGTGTTGGAATCGCTATCAGAATTTTGCGGGCGGGCCTCGTTCACGATAATGCTACGCTCCATAAAAATGGTGTTATTGAGCTTATCTATGGCAATTTGTCCCTGTTCGGGGTCGTCGAGTTCTACAAATCCAAAGCCTTTGGAACGGCCGCTGCGCCGGTCGCGGATCACCACGGCTTTTGTTACGTTGCCAAAATATCCGAATAAGTTTTTTAAATCATCTTCAGTTGCCTTCCAGGCAAGGTTTCCTATATAAATATTCATAATAAGTCAAAGAAAATCAATGTATATACTTTGTTGAAGTACGGTGAGACCAATGTGCAGGAAGCAGAGGCTTGTGGCACATTGTAGTGGTTCTAAAATAAGGGTTTCGGCGGCGGGCAAAAAATAAAGGCCGCAGCTTTCAATAAAGAAATACTGCGGCCCTGATCTTTTAAATGGCAAAATGCATACGCTGTGGAGCTAATGAAACGCCTCTCGTTTACACGCCAAACACGTCGTGGCCCAGGAAAATGGCCTGGTCGCCGAGCTGCTCTTCTATGCGCAGCAACTGGTTATACTTGGCAATGCGGTCGGTGCGGCTCATCGAACCGGTTTTGATCTGCCCGGCATTGGTGGCTACAGCCAGGTCGGCAATGGAGGTGTCTTCGGTCTCGCCAGAACGATGGCTGATGACCGCCGTATAGCCGTTTTTATGAGCCATTTCGATGGCATCGAGAGTTTCGGTAAGCGTGCCAATCTGATTTACTTTTATCAGAATGGAATTGCCTACGCCTTTTTCAATGCCTTTAGCCAGAATTTCGGTATTGGTTACGAACAGATCGTCGCCCACTAACTGCGTGTTGTGGCCAATGGCATCAGTGAGTTTTTTGAAGCCATCCCAGTCGGTTTCGTCCATACCGTCTTCTATAGAAATAATGGGGTATTTTTCCCGCCAGGATTTCCAGTATTCTACCATTTCGTCGGAGGTTCTTTTGCTGCCGTCGCTCCATTTGAATTCATAAAGCCCGGTTTCTTTGTTGTAAAACTCCGAAGAGGCCGGGTCGAGAGCAATCAGGATGTCCTCTTTTGGCTTGTAGCCGGCTTTTTCGATGGCTTCAAGAATGACTTCGATGGCTTCTTCATTCGATTTGAGATTGGGGGCAAAGCCGCCTTCATCGCCTACGGCAGTGCTGTAGCCGCGGTCGCTGAGTACTTTCTTGAGATTATGAAATACTTCGCCGCCCATGCGCAGGGCCTCCGAAAAACTTTCGGCACCGGCGGGCATAATCATGAATTCCTGCAGATCAACGTTGTTATCAGAATGCGAGCCGCCATTGATGATGTTCATCATGGGCAGGGGCAGTACTTTTGCATTCACGCCGCCTACGTAGCGCCAGAACGGCATTTCAAGAGAATTGGCGGCGGCATCGGCTACGGCAAGAGAAACCCCGAGAATGGCGTTGGCGCCCAGGCGGGCTTTGTTGGGCGTGCCGTCGAGCTCTATCATTTTTTCATCCAGTTCTACCTGGTTGTACACATTCATACCAACCAGCTCGTCGGCAATTTCGGTATTCACGTTATCTACCGCTTGGGTAACTCCTTTGCCCATGTAGCGGGTTTTATCGCCATCGCGGAGCTCAACGGCTTCCAGCTCGCCGGTCGAGGCGCCCGAAGGCACGGCCGCCCGGCCCAGATATCCGTTATCGAGCACTACATCAACTTCTACGGTCGGGTTGCCGCGAGAGTCGAAAATTTGACGCGATACAATGTTTTCAATTATGGCCATAGCTATTTTATTTAGTTATTATAATTACAATATGCGAGAACAAAATCGTTTTATGATACGGTTTTTTTGGCTGAATCGGAAGTAAAGCTTGGCCAGGCCGCGCGGCCTTGGCTGTTTGCCTTCAAAGAACTTATAAACGCTTAGCCCATGCTTTGCGTTGGAAAATACGCCGTCTATAATGCATTTTATGATGAACGCCGCCGGCTTCTTCCCGCTCATTTTCCAATAGATAAGCTATATGAATACTCCAAAATACGTCCTTTTTGATATCGATGGCACGCTCGTAAACATGCGGCGGGGGTTTATGCCAGCTCTCATTACGCGCCTGATGCAGCAGATTGGCCGCGAAGAGGTCGTCCTGAACGGCAGCTCTTATGCCGGCCGCACAGATCGTGATATTTTCACCCAGCTCCTGCAGGATAATGATATTGATGTATCTTATTATGATGGTTTCCGAAAACAGTATGTAGCCCTGCTGGATGAAATGCTGACTTCCACACATATCGACCGGCTCGAAGGCACCCGGGATGCGATAGAGCTGTGCCTGAATGCAGGCCATCATATCGGATTGCTTACCGGCAATTTTCGGGAAGCGGCTTTTATTAAGCTCAACCGCGTGGAGCTCGATACCTATTTTACCGAGGGCGCGTTTGGCGGAGACGAGGCAAACCGCAACCGCCTCCCGGAGCAGGCATTTAACGCAATACAGCCTAAATTACCGTCTTTACATCCTTCCGATATGATTATTATTGGAGATACGCCGCGCGATATCGCTTGTGCAAAGCATTTTGGCTGTACCAGCGTAGCCGTAGCTACCGGTTCCTATACGACCGCAGAACTTGCGCGCCATCAGCCCGATGTTATTCTTGAGTCCCTGGCAGAAGCGGCCAGCCAGGCTGACCGTATGGGGCTTTGAGCTCACCACATCCCGCCGAACTTCAGGGTGATGGTGGGCGTAAGAAACAAGGTTTGGGCATCAAAGCCTTCCCCGCGCTCAACGCTCGGCTGGTTGCCTTCAAATACCAGCCGGTTAGGCTCCATAATCTGAATTGCATCAGGATAATACTGGGCCAAAAGGCCAAATTCTAAATTAGTGATGCGGCCAAAAGACTCGCCAAAATCTACGCCCAGCCCGATCTGACCGGCATAGCCGATTTCCCAATCGCCGTCTCCCCAGCCCTGGAAAACATCATTTATGCGCGAATCCGGCAGCTGAACTTGTGCTGGCGGGTCGTCTGCCTGGGGAAACGGACGATCTTCAAAATAAGGATATACAAACGAAAACGACATACCGGCAAGCCCGCTGGCATAGATACGAAAGCTATCATCTATAGCATTGGCCAAAAGCCGCTGGCGGAGTCCGGCCATTACCGGAAAGTTCATAACACGATTATATTTGTTCGGGATAATTTCCTGCCCGAAAAAGAAAAAACTTTGCTCCCGGGAATCCTTAAGCGTTCCTATCTGGGCTCTGAACAGTAGCTCTGTGTTATTATCGAGCACGCGGATAAATTGTCCGCCAAGGGCAAACCCATAGTTGGTGAGCCCGATATTTACGGTGGCGCCATAGCGCTTATCGTAATCCAGCGGCCCCTCGGGCGCGCTCGGACTTCGTATTTCGGGCTCTATGCTCGGGGAAGTTTGTGCGTTGAGGGCTTCGCCGGGTAAAAGCAGGCCGGAAGAACATACAAGTATTGCAAAAGCAACAAGAAGGGAGCAGCCGGAGCGGTTGCGAAAAATGAAAGAAGTAAGAACCATAGAAAAAGATAAAATATATTTTGAAATCGGATTAAAATTTCATTATATCGCTATTCGATTTAGCATTAGTGTGGGAGCAGGCAATTTTTATGCCTGTTTTAGCGGAATGAGCATTAAGGAACATACAATTAAATACCGTTATATAGGGCTCGAAGGCAATTAAAGTGGCATTCCGGGCAACAAATGCATTATCTTCGCGCTTCAACATAAAAAGGAAGGGAAAGCATGCTGGCAGGATATATGGCTATCGGAACGGTACTTACTTCATAAAACCCGTTGTAATCTGATGGTGTTCCGCCAGAAAGATAAATTACAGGTAGTAGCATATAATGGTGCGGATACAGGCGTTTGAAGCATTTATGTTCGCATACAGGCAATTAAAAATCAATATTCAAGAATGAAACAAGTATGAATACGGTCAGAAAATTCGTGATGTACGGCCCCGCAGACACCCTTCACCGGTTTGAAGAACAACTGCTTGCCGCTACAAAACCTCAGTATGATTTCAGCTATAAAAATAAGGATA
>JBMCPG010000023.1:0-9490 GCA_048626035.1 Cyclonatronaceae bacterium | reverse complement strand
AGCCGGAAGCGCGCGCTTCCCCCAAAAGGCGTTGAACCAATATAAGCCGCCTCATAGGCCATATCCAGGCGGGTTACAAACTGCTGAAGCCGGTCGAAGCGAATATCCAGCCGGCTGCCCGGCACAAATACGTTTCGCAACAAGAGCTCGCCGTTGCCAATAAGCGTATTTCCGGTGCCATCATTCTGCGGCACGTAGCCCAGCAGCAGATCAAAGGCGTTGGTACGCCGCTCTTCCAGCTCATAAACCAGATGGAATTCCCCGTCTGAGCGAAGCAGCGCAGGCTCTGATACCTGCCGGAACAAGCCCGTATTTTCCAGGCTGCTGCGGGCGCTGCGCAGCTTTTCCGGCGTGAGCAGTCCGTCTTCTTCCAGGCCGGTAATGCGCGCTAAAAACGCCGGATCGTTACGGCTGATGCCCGGAAATAGCTGCCGGCTCAGCCGCACCTGCGGCCCCGGCCGAATCGTAGAAAAAAGCCCGGCCTCCCGCGCTTCATCATACAATTTGAGCGAATCCATTTCTACCCGCACAAACAGCCGGCCGCGCTGTTCCCAGAAATCCAGATATTGCCGGATTTCCCGCTCGATGCGAGCCTCGCGGTAGCGGCCTTGTACATCAGACTGAAGCGCCGCAAACTCTTGCAACTCTGCCTCAGACGGCGCTGCGCTGTCGGGGTCTGTTTCCAGGCGCCGCTGCCAGAACCGGAGCGAATACACCGGGCCGCGCCGGGAGCGAATGTGCAGGGTGATGGCATCCTCAGCCGTTTCCAGGCGAAGGGCTTCGATTTCTGCGCTCAGGTAACCGTCGGCGGCCAGCTGCTGCCGGATAAAGCGCCGGTGTGCGGCTATGCTGATCTTGTTTTGCTCAAGTGCGGCGGCCGGCCCGATGGAATCTCGCCGGAGTGCGGCATCAACATTTTGTGAAAGCGGAATCCGCCTCAGGGAATCCGGCAAAGCGCGGCGTCCGTCATCATCCTGCCAGACGACGTGGAGAAATTGCCCGCCTTCGGCCTGCGCCAGCGCCGGGGCGGCCGGCAGCAGCGCAGATGCCATCAAAAGCAGAAAAAAAAGAAATGCGCCGCTGCTCCGGGAGGCCTTTCGGCCGGGTACCGCGCGTGGAAGCAGGAGGCGCATCATCATATAAAAACAGCTTTATTTTTTTTACTCGCCCGATATTGGCTCAATAATCTGCTTTACAAAGCCGGGCAGGGCGAACGCGGCGGCGTGCATTTCTTTATTGTAATACTTCAGTTTTTGCTGAAATGATGCGCTGCGCTCAGCAATTTCGCGGAGAACTTCTTCAGAAAGCGGATCGCGCTGCTTGCTGGCTATCGACATGGACCACATGCCGGAAGGATACAGCGGAATGTAGGTAAGCAAAAGGCGCGCAACGGGAAACAAGTCGTTGATGGCCCGCTGCACGCTGCGTATGCTTTCGTGATAGGCTGGCACAAACGGGCTTTCGGTCTGGGAAATAAGCACGCCGTTTTCAGTGAGGCAGCGGCGGCAGTTTTCATAAAACTCTTTTTTGAATAAATCGACCGCCGGGCCGACCGGATCAGAGCCATCAATAATGATGACATCATACGTGTTTTCCGGTCCATCTACAAACGTAAGGCCGTTTTCGTAAATCACGTTCAGTTTGGGATTCCCAAAATCGCCGACTTCCGGCATGTGCAGCTTGCTTGCGCGCACCACGGCTTCATCAATTTCGACCATATCCACGTTTTTCACGCTTTCGTGCCGCAGCACTTCCCGGGCCGTGCCGCCGTCGCCGCCGCCAATAATAAGCACATTTTCCGGCTTCGGATGCGTGAGCAGCGGCAGGTGCGCCATCATCTCATGATAGACAAACTCGTCTTTTTCGGAAAGCATCACCATGCCGTCGATGGTCATGAGATTGCCCCAGGTATCGGTTTCGAATACCTCGACGGTTTGGTAAGGCGTAACTTCGTGGAAAAGCTGCCGCTTGATGCCGACGGTCAGGCCGGTGTTTTGGTTATAAAATTCGTTGTATTGCAAAGGCATAGGAAAGCTGAAAAAGTATAGGATGAAAGGAAATACAGCGCAAAAAAAGAACCGGCTGCACCATAACGGACAGCCGGTTCTCTACAAAAAAAGCTAAAAAATTACTTATACCAGAGTACGGCGGCGGCAAAAACGGCGCCTTTATCCACGACGGTATGCTCCACGCCGAGGGTCAGAATTTCGCGATACTTGCGGTTGCGATAGGCGTAGCCGTCTATCACCATTTGCTTCACGGTCGCTTCGACCTCGATGAGCGGGCGGGTATCTTCGAACTCCATAATCAGGCCAGGTTCGCCCTCATGCTCGGGCAGGCCCACGCCAATGGCGGCCGAAATAATTTCGCCGGGATTATCGGATTCGATGGCCGCATAAGCAATCGGGATAAGCGCGCCTTTGGGCAGTTCTATGTTATCTACCAGCTGGCAGTTGGGCGGGATGATGCTGCTCATGCGCACCAGATTTGTATCGCCCACGCCGGCATTCAGCAGCGCTAAATCGAAGGCATTGAGCTTGGTATTCCCTTCGGCGGCGCCCTTCACCAGCGAAAAAATATTGGGGTTTTGAACCATCATAATGCAAAAATAATAACGAAATAAATAGATATGAAAACCGGCAACAACCGTAATTTTCAGGAATTAATATTGCTAAAGGTTTGCGCATCTTTGGGTTTAAAAAGCAGCTCCTGCCCCTCTTCTACCCGAAACATACCGCGCTTCATTTCCATGCTGGAAACATTTCCGGATTCAAACCCCTCCTTCAAATATTCCTGGATAACCCATGGATCGATAGTTTCCCCGCAGGTAAAAATATCGACAGCGGCATAGCCATATTCCGGCCAGGTATGTATAGCCACATGCGACTCCGCAATTACAACCGTGCCACTGATGCCGTGCGGGCTGAACTTATGGAAATTATGCGAAATAATGCTCGCATTCGACCTGCGCGTGGCCTCAAGCAGCATAGATTCGATTTTGGAGACATCGTTAATAACCTCACTATTGCAGTCGTAGTACTCGACCAGGATTTGGCGTCCCAAAGCTTGCATAATGCTCAGGCCCCCGCTTGATTAAAAGTACAAAATTGCAGAGTTGATGTTGCGGTAAAAACAGATTCAATCAATGTTAAACGTGCTTATAAATGGTGATTTGTAATATAGGATGCTGCGAAATTTGTGTATATAAACAATCTATGCTACCGGGCTTCGACAAAGCAGTTTACAACGCCCGGCGGTGATGCACCGTAATGTTAAAAAAGCATAAACGCCGGGAAAATCATTCCATGCGCGGCTTTAACTTAGCTTTGACAACCTAAAAAAAGCGCCGGATGATTTTTGAGCTTTAGGCTGCGTATCTTCAGCTAAAATCATTAATTTCTGAAGACCTGTACGGTTACGAAATCATTTCTTTCAAGAACTTTTGGGAAAATGATAAGACCACAAAATTAACGAAATTTTTATCCAATACGAATGGAGCAGGATAATATTTTTTCCACCCCTCAAGGCCGGCTTCAGGTATATGAGCATCTGCTTTTGCCACGGCGAATCGAAGAAAAGATGCTCAAATTGCTGCGGCAAAACCGCATCTCGAAATGGTTTTCGGGCATGGGGCAGGAGGGTATTGCCGTAGGCTCGGGCCTGGCGCTGCATCCCGAAGACTATGTGATGAGCATGCACCGCAATCTGGGCGTATTTACCAGCCGGGGCGTGCCGCTTTATCCGCTGTTTTGTCAGCTATTGGGCAAAAAAGACGGCTTCAGCGGCGGCCGGGAGCGCTCCTTCCATTTTGGCAGTATGCCGCATCGTTTTGTTGGTATGATTTCGCATCTGGCGGCCATGCTGCCGGTGGGCAACGGCATCGCACTGCATCATAAGCTGAGGGAAGAGTCGGCGGCCGTGCTGGCCTTTTGCGGCGAGGGCGCGACCAGCGAAGGCGATTTCCATGAGGCCCTGAATCTGGCGGCCGTATGGGAGTTGCCCATCATATTTCTGGTCGAAAATAATGGTTACGCGCTTTCCACGCCCACGCACGAGCAGTACCGCTGCAAACATATTGTGGATAAAGCCGCCGGCTACGGTATGGAGTCTATGCTGGCCGACGGCAATAATATCGGCGAAATGTATGATGTCGTCAGCCGGGCGCGCCGCTACGTAGTTGAGCAGCAAAAACCCATGCTCATTGAAGCCACAACCTTCCGGCTGCGCGGGCATGAGGAAGCCTCCGGCACCAGCTACGTCCCCGACGAGCTGATGCAGGCATGGGCTAAAAAAGATCCTGTAGTGCTAATGCAGGGCTGGCTGCAGGAAGAAGGCATTCTGGATGAGGCGCTCGATAAAAAATTCAAAGAACAAGCCGATGCTCGCTTTTTGCCGGCATTGCAAAAAGCCCTTGATGCGCCGCCGCCCGACTTCAATGAAGCCACCGAAACGCAGCGCATTTTTGCGCCCTACGTTCCAAAACCGGCCGCTGCAGCAGAAGTTAAGGATGATGCGCCCCGAAGCCTTCGCTTTGTGGACGGCGTAAAAGAAGCCCTTCACTTTACCATGAAGCAGGATGAACGCGCCCTTCTTATGGGGCAGGACATTGCCGAATATGGCGGCGTGTTTAAAGCCACGCAAGGATTCGCAGAGGAATTTGGCCGCGCCCGGGTGCGCAACACGCCTATTATCGAATCCGGGATTATCGGGGCGGGCATCGGGCTGGCGCTTACCGGCTGGAAGCCCATCATAGAAATGCAATTTGCTGATTTCATCTCCTGCGGGTTTAATCAGATTGTAAACAATGTGGCCAAATCGCATTACCGCTGGAGCCCGCCGCTCAACATCACGATTCGCGCGCCGCACGGGGCCGGGGTGCAGGCCGGGCCGTTCCATTCGCAAAGTCCCGAAAGCTGGTTTATGCAGCATCCGGGCCTTAAAATCGTGGTGCCCTCGAGCGTGGAAGACGCGTATCATTTGCTGTATTCCAGCATTCAGGATCCGAATCCGGTGCTGTTTTTTGAGCATAAAGCGCTGTATCGAAGTTTAAAAGCCGATATCAGCGGTCCGCCGGCAGCCGAGGCGCTGGGCCGGGCAACGGTCGTAGAAGAGGGCGACGGGCTGAGCATCATCACCTACGGCATGGGCGTACACTGGGCGAAAGAAACGCAGGCATTTTTAGAAGAAGAGTACGGAGCGCGCGCCGAAATCGTGGATTTGCGCACGCTCATGCCGCTGGATATGGAAACGGTGGCCGGCAGCGTTCGCAAAACCGGCCGCGTGCTGCTGCTGGAAGAAGCCTCAGGCGTATTAGGCCCGATGAGTGAAATCGCCGCGCGCCTGGCCGAAACCTGCTTTGAAGCTCTGGACGCGCCGATTACCCGCTGTTCTTCGCTTTACACCCCAATTCCGGTAAGCAAACCCCTCGAAGACGGCTATCTGGCCAGCTACCGCCTCCGGAAAAAACTGCGGCAAGTGATGGAATATTAGCCCGGGAGAAATGCGACCCATCACAAAGCAAATATATTATGGAATTCACATCTCACATAATTGAACAACTTATTTCCTGCCCCAAACGAATCGTAAAACCGCCGTCGAAAAATATGCGACAATACCGGGGGCACATGAAAAATAATTTTGAAGTGGAATCAGAAGATGGGGCATATCGGTTTTTTGTGTTTATCAGGTACAATGAGATTTTTTTTGAAAACTTTTCTATAGGATTAAATTATAATCCGCGCGAAGAGAAAGGTAGCCTGCTTCTATACCGATGCAACGGGCCACACGGCGGAACCCGGCAATGGGACCATCATGACCGGCCCCACATACATACGGCAAAAGCAGAAGCTTTAAATCAAAAGCTGAACTCTGAGACGAAAATAGAACCCACTACTCATTACGCCTCATGGCAGGATGCGCTACAGTTTTTCTTAAAAAGAACGCATATTAAAGACGCGCACCTCTATTTTCCACCACCCCGTGCACAAGGTGAATTATTCAATGATGAAAAATGAACGAGCTCCTCACAAACATATCGGAAACCTTATCTGAACAGTTTTTCCAGCATTTTGATATGCGAGAAAAGCGACCCGGAATTTATCAGCTTTACATCCCCTTTTACCATGAAGACGGAGATATGGTAGAGGCCTATCTTGATCTGAGAGATCATTCAGGGCAGTTAAGCGCGCCACAGCAGATCCGCATTAGTGATTTCGGAATGACGCTCATGCGCTTGTCTTACCATTATGAACTGGACACCCCAAATAAAGAAAGAATATTTTCGCGAATAGTTGCCGAAAACGGACTAAGTGAAGAAAATGGCCAGCTGTTTTGCAATACGTCCTTCGCTTCTTTATATGTTTCTGTGATGCATTTTTGCCAAGTCGTAGCGAAAATAAGCACTATGCGGCAGTTTAAAAGAGAAGTTATTGAAAGCTTGTTTTATGAACAGCTCGAGGAATATATTATGGATGAACTGACTGCTTTCCGCCCGGTTAAAGGCGTTACACCCATTCCGGATCGCAGCGATTTGGAAGTAGATTACCAATTAAGACCAAATGGATATCCTGTTTTTTTATTTGGTGTTAAAGATAATCCGAAGTCCCGCCTTGCTACAATTAGCTGTCTTGAGTTTCTCCGTAATGATTTAAAATTCAAGAGCTTTATCGTGCATGAAGATGCGGAAAAGCTGTCTAAAAAAGATCGTGAGTTGTTGATGAGTGCGTGTGATAAGCAGTTTCCATCCCTGAAGGATTTTACAGCGAATGCCAAAACGTTTTTGAAGCGTGAGGCTTCATTTTAAACCAAAACATCAGCTTTGAAAATGCTTTACACTTATTATCTTCCGGACATTAAATCACATACATACTAATCTAAAAGCGCTTTTATGTCTGAACAAAGCAAAATGTCATCACCCCAAAAAACAGAAATGAAAACCATTAAAGGCCCGGCTGTTTTTCTGGCGCAGTTTGTGGATGATGCCCCGCCATACAACTCGCTGGAGTCCATTTGCAAGTGGGCCGCCGATCTGGGCTATAAGGGCGTGCAGATTCCGAGCTGGGAGTCGCGGTTGGTAGATTTGGACAAGCTGGCCGAAAGCAAAACCTACGCCGAGGAGTTGAAGGGCCGCGTGGAGGAAACCGGCGTGGAAATTACTGAGCTTTCTGCGCATTTGCAGGGGCAGCTGGTGGCTGTGCATCCGGCCTATAACGAAATGTTCGACGGTTTTGCGCCCAAGCATCTGCACGGAAATCCCAAAGCACGCACCGAATGGGCCGTCGATTCAGTCAAAAAGGCGGCCCGTGCGAGCCGTAATCTGGGCATCGATGCCGTAGCTTCGTTTACCGGCGCGCTGCTCTGGCACACGCATTATCCCTGGCCGCAGCGCCCGGCCGGACTCGTGGAAGACGGCTTTGCGGAGCTGGCCCGCCGCTGGAACCCTATTTTTGACGAATACGACAACCAAGGCGTGGACGTGTGTTTTGAAGTCCATCCAGGCGAAGATGTGCACGATGGCATCACCTACGAGCGGTTTTTAGAGGCTTCCGGCAATCATCCGCGAAACTGCTTGCTCTACGATCCCAGCCATTTTGTGCTTCAGCAGCTCGATTACCTGAGCTTCATTGATATTTATCATGAGAAAATCCGGATGTTTCATGTGAAGGATGCCGAGTTTAACCCGACGGGCCGCAGCGGCGTGTATGGCGGGTATCAGGGCTGGGCCGAGCGCCCGGGGCGTTTCCGCTCGCCGGGCGACGGGCAGGTGGATTTCAGCGGGATTTTCAGCAAGCTTTCGCAATATGGTTTCGACGGCTGGGCCGTGCTGGAATGGGAATGCTGCATCAAAAGCGCGGAGCAGGGCGCACGGGAAGGCGCGCCGTTTATCCAAAAACACATCATAGAAGTAACCCAAAAAGCCTTCGACGATTTTGCCTCGGCCGGCGCCGATAGCGAGCTGAATCGGAAAATTCTGGGACTCTAAACCTATCCGGGCCAACGCGTGTTATGCAATAGAGGCGCTTGCTTTTTGCAGGCGTCTTTATTGTTTCACGTTGCTACAATAGATTTGAATCGTTTTCCCATGTTTTTCCTCAGCCTTTTAGTTTCCATTTTTATGATGATGTCTTCCGATCCCGAACCACTCGAACTTCAGCTTTCTGAGCTGCGCTGGGAGAAGCGCGTGCTACTTATTTTTACTGATGATGCTTCTGATGAGCGTTATAAACAGCAGCTTGAGATGCTGGAAGAAGCCGAAGCGGGCCTGAACGACCGAAAGCTGGTGCGCATCACCCTTGCAGAGGGGGAGCCGGCAAAATATGAAGGCCGCCCGCTCACCGAGGAAAGCGCCCGGCAGATTCGCGCCCGCTTTGCCCCGGACGAAAACCGCTTTAGTTTCGTGCTTTTAGGCCTCGACGGCGGCGAAAAGCTGCGTTCGGAAACGCCGGTTTCTATGGATGATTTATTCGCCCGTATCGACCGCATGCCCATGCGCGCAAGAGAGCTGCGAAACAGAAATTGAAATCAGAATACTGCTATTGCAAGCTATCGCCGGCTACGGCGGTAAGATCGATCATTTCAAAATCGGCCCACATGTCGTCGCGCTTCCATATTTCAATCGCGCGGTTGCCGTCTACGCTCATATAGCCTTCGGTGCGACGGTGCGGTAAATAAACCCGATGAAATTCCTGATCGTAGTTTTTCTCAAAATAATCTACTAAATCCACGACCAGCGAGTCGGCGCTGTGGCCGGGATTCCAGGGCGCAAAAGCTTTATAGTAAGCTTCCACCGGAATGGAGTACATTTCGGCGTTGTCATCAAATTCCGGATAAAAAAGCAGCTGTACGTCATGTGGCAGCCAGTCCGGGGAATATTCTACTTTCGTAAGGCCGGTGATGAGTCCCTGCTGATTCATTTCCCAGCTGCTGGTTTGGAAGTCTTTCCGGCTCATGCCAAAATGATAGCCTAAAAACAGGCTGTCCTGGCGTTCGCCGCCGTTCAGGGCACGTTCTACGAGTATTTCATAGGTGATTTCTTCCGGCTCGTTTCCGCCAAGCGAGCAGCCGGCAAGCAGCAGAAGGAGGCAGATTAAGGTTAAGGTTAAGGTTGAGGTTGAGATTGAGGTTGAGGTTGAGGTTGAGGTTGAGGTTGAGATTGAGGTTGAGGTTGAGGTTAAGATTGAGGACATGGCGTGGGCAATTTTAGGGGATTTCAGGAACGGTTTGAAGAACTTCAGGCGTATCATCGTAGCGTATGATGAGCAGATTTTCGGTCGATTCCGGCCCGGATGTAAGCGGAATGATGCGGCGGACTTCGCCGTCGATATCGGGTAATGTCGGAGAGGGTGCACTTTTGAGGGATTCGGTGGTTTCATCATAAAACATGATGGTCGGGCGTGATGCCGCAAAGCTGCCGGTTTGGGGTTTGGCGCCCATCAGGTTACCGCCGCTCAAAAGTTCAGTCTGCCCGTCTCCGCTGAAATCGCCCGCCTGA
>JBMCPG010000022.1:0-9874 GCA_048626035.1 Cyclonatronaceae bacterium | reverse complement strand
CCTGTACCTTGCCGCCGGTTTTGGTTCAAAGGGCCTCACCTACAGCCCCTACTGCGCCCGCTTGCTGGCAGCCCACCTGCTGTCGGGCCGGGCCCTGCCTTTCGAAATAGATGTAAAGCGCCAGCTCCCGCCCGCCTTCTAAAACACGTGCAGAAAGCCGTTGATGCCGCATCATAAAGGATTTACGATTTGATTTTCGCGCGCCGCACTCCTACATTGCCATAGCGAACTAATGCAAAAACTGCATCGTTATAATGAAAGCTATAATACAATCCAAGATAGTTCAGAATTCCCCGGCGTTTTTTATAAGCTCTTGTTTATTCATGTTCATAAAACGCCATAGCATCAAAAAAAGCAGTTTCTGAAGCCTTCAGCGCTGCATCAAAAAGGCCTTTACAATGACCTCATAATTTTTCAACGCATCATTCTACACCTCGTTTTCAACATTTCAGCTGTATTGCCACAGCATTTATTTTTGTCGTTTCATGTATAATGAACGCATTCCCGGCCGGCTGAAATCATTTTAATTTATACACCTTTTTCAATACGCAGAAGCCATTTATGGAGGGAAATTTTTCCAACAGAGTACGTGATGTAATCCAGTTCAGCCGTGAAGAAGCTTTACGGCTCGGTCACGATTACATCGGAACCGAACACCTGATTCTCGGCATTATCCGCCTGGGCGATGGGGTAGCGGTTAAGATACTCAAGAATTTGAATTGTGATCTTTTCAAACTCAAAAAAACCATCGAAGATACCGTGCGCGGCACCGGCGGCGCTGTAACGGTAGGTAACATCCCGCTTACCAAACAGGCGGAAAAAGTGTTGCGCATCACGTATCTGGAAGCCAAACTATACAAGAGCGATACGATCGGAACCGAGCATCTGCTGCTTTCTTTGCTGCGCGATGATGAAAACATCGCAGCTCAAATTCTGCAGCAGTTTAACGTGAACTACGATCATGTACGCGAAGCGCTTGATCTGATTATCTCGGGCAAGCCCCGCCGCAATCAAGACACAACCACCACTACATCATCATCATCCGACATGCCACCATCCAAAGGTTATAAACCCTCGTCCGGCAGTGGCGAAAGTAAAAAAATGGAAAAGACAAATACCCCTGTTTTAGATAATTTTGGCCGCGACCTCACCAAACTGGCTGAAGATAGCAAGCTCGATCCTATTGTTGGCCGGGAGCCTGAAATTGAGCGTGTAGCTCAGGTATTAAGCCGGCGCAAAAAGAACAATCCGGTACTCATTGGCGAGCCCGGCGTTGGCAAAACGGCTATTGCCGAAGGCCTTGCTATTCGTATTGTTGAACGCAAGGTGTCGCGTGTACTCTACGATCAGCGTGTTGTAGCGCTCGATCTGGCCGCCCTTGTAGCTGGCACAAAATATCGCGGGCAGTTTGAAGAACGTATGAAGGCTGTGATGAACGAGCTGGAAAAGGTAAACAATATCATCTTGTTCATCGATGAAATGCATACTATTGTCGGCGCTGGCGGTGCATCCGGCTCCCTCGATGCTTCCAACATGCTTAAGCCCGCCCTCGCGCGCGGCGATGTACAGGCTATTGGCGCAACTACGCTGAACGAATACCGGCAGTTTATCGAAAAAGATGGCGCGCTCGAACGCCGCTTCCAGAAAATTATGGTGAACCCAACCTCCGTTGAGGAAACCCATATTATCCTGAATCAGATTAAGGGCAAGTATGAAAAGCATCATTCTGTGCGCTATTCCGAAGAAGCGATCAGAGCTTGCGTGAATCTTACCGAGCGCTACGTAACCGACCGCTTCCTGCCCGATAAAGCTATCGATGCCCTCGATGAAGTAGGCGCGCGCGTGCACCTGAATAATATTACTGTGCCGCAGACTATTGTGGATCTCGAAGAAAAAATCGAGAAAGCTACCGAAGAGAAAAATAAAATGGTGAAGCAGCAACGCTTTGAAGATGCTGCCCGCCTGCGCGACACGGAGAAAAAACTTACCGAAGAGCTGGAGCAGGCTCAGAAAGACTGGGAAAAAGAAGCCGAAAGCATCGTCTATGATGTGCATGAGGAAGATGTAGCCCAGGTTATTGGCATGACGACCGGCATCCCGGTTTCCAAAATTGCCCAAAGCGAAGGCAGTAAGCTCCTGCAAATGGGCGATGAGCTCACCAAGAGCGTTATTGGCCAGGATGAAGCTATCGTAAAGCTTTCCAAAGCCATTCAGCGCACGCGTGCCGGCCTTAAAGATCCGGCCCGCCCGATTGGCTCGTTCATTTTCTTAGGCCCGACCGGCGTAGGAAAAACCGAACTGGCGAAAACGCTTTCTCACTATTTGTTCGACGTAAATGATGCCCTCATTCGCATCGATATGTCTGAGTATATGGAGAAATTTTCGGTTTCGCGTCTGGTCGGAGCGCCTCCGGGCTACGTAGGGTATGAAGAAGGCGGCATTCTCACCGAAAAAGTCCGCCGCAAGCCATATTCAGTTGTCCTTCTGGACGAAATCGAGAAGGCGCACCCCGATGTCTTCAATCTGCTGCTTCAGGTGCTCGATGATGGCATCCTCACCGATTCGCTGGGGCATAAGGTCGATTTCCGCAATACGATTATTATTATGACCTCTAATATCGGCGCGCGGGATATCAAAAATCTCGGGCGCGGCATTGGCTTTAATGAAACCGAAACGGCTTTCGATTATGCCAAAATGAAATCTGTTATCCAGGATGCGCTGCGGAAAGTGTTTAATCCTGAATTTCTGAACCGCGTCGATGATGTAATTGTCTTCAAACCACTCGAAAAACAAGACATTTTCAAAATTATCGACAACATGGCCGATCAGCTGTTCAAGCGGATTCATGACCTCAATTTTCATATTGAGATCACTAAAGGCGCGAAAGAGTTTCTCAGCGAGAAAGGCTACGATCCGAAGTATGGTGCGCGGCCGCTCAAGCGAGCTATTCAGCGCTATGTAGAGGATCCGCTGGCCGAAGAGCTGTTGCGTTCCGAAAAAGAGGAAGGTTCCACGATTCGCATCAAGATGAATGCCAGCCGCGATGATCTGACCTTCGAATGGAAGGCCCCGGATAAAAACAAAACGCTGCCGCCAAAATCAGAGGAAAAGTCCGACGGCGAGAATGAAACCACGTCCGGTTCGTCTAAACTGCCTCCATCGCCCAACGGGGCCGGCCCGCGAGATGAACAAGCGAGTTCCAAAGAGGTCTGAGCGCTGAAAACATAGTTATCAAAAAAAACGCCTGCCGGTCACCAAAAACCGACAGGCGTTTTTTGTTGCAAACCCCTTCAGCCTTTACTCCTTGATAAAAGCTACTCCACGCGGATGCTATATTCGGGCCGGGCGGCTTCCATAGCACCAAAGCTGCAGAGCTTCAGGCCATAATTCATCATGAGGGTTTCAAACTCCTTTTGATGCTCCGGATGCACCGCCAGCAGCAGTCCGCCGCTGGTTTGCGGATCGGCCAGCCAGTTTTTATCGGCCTCGTCTGCAAGCCGTATGCGTTTTCCGTAGCTGGCCCAGTTGCGATTGGTGCCGCCGGGAATCGTGTTGAGCTCCAAATATTTTTGGGCAAAATCGAACAACGGAATTTCATTGCGGCGCAGCACGGCAGAAGTGTTGCTGCCCCGGCACATTTCGTCGAGATGGCCGCCCAGGCCGAAGCCGGTTACGTCGGTCATGGAATGCACAAACGGCAGCCTGGCCAGCCGCATGCCAATATCGTTGAGCTGCATCATAGAGCGATGGGCCAGGCTCAGATCTTCAGCTTGCGCCAGACCGCGCTTCTGAGCCGTAGAAACCAGGCCAATACCCAGCGGCTTGGTGAGATAAAGCAGGTCGCCGGGCCGGGCCGTATTATTGCGCTTCACTTGAGAAACGGCGATTTTACCGGTTACGGCAAGGCCAAAAATAGGCTCCGGCGCATCAATGCTGTGCCCGCCTGCCAGCGGAATGCCTGCGCGGTGGCATACCTCGCGCCCGCCCTGAAGTACCTGGCCGGCTACTTCGGCGGAGAGCTTTTCTATAGGCCAGCCCAGGATAGCGATAGCCATTATGGGAGTGCCGCCCATTGCGTAAATATCGCTGATGGCATTGGTGGCGGCAATGGCGCCGAAGTCGTGCGGATCATCTACAATAGGCATGAAAAAATCCGTAGTACTGATAATGGCCGTATCGCCATCCAGCGAGACCACGGCGGCATCATCGCTTTCCTCGTTGCCCACCAGCAGCGAAGTAAACTCCGGAGCGTGCTCCGCCGACGGGGCGGCAAGCTTGTTGTGCCCCAAAATTTCTTGTAGCACGGAGGGCGAAATTTTACAGCCGCAGCCGGCGCCGTGGCTATATTGGGTAAGTTTAACAGGGGTATCAGATGACATCATTCATATAAAATAAAAGGGTTTAAAGCGCTTAGCTACGGACATAACGCCCGCATCAGAAGCCAGATTTCAGAATATGCGCTGCGATTTCAGCAACGGGCTCGTTGGTAAAAATCAGGTCTTTGCGCACTTGCGGTATGTTTCCTTCTTTCTTATTCCGCGCGTTTTCGTAGGCCGCATCATAATATCCGAGAATAATATCGGCGGCTTCCGAAAGCCGTCCCGCCTGTATTAAGGTGATGGCCTGCGTGGTATTGGCGCCCCCGAGGCGGCGGGCGATGCCTTCGGTAGCGCGAATAAGCTCTTCGGCACTGAGCCGGCCGTACTGATCTACCAAAACCTGAATGCGTCGTTGCCGGGGCAGTTGAAGCCGCAGCACCGGCGCTTGTTGTTTTTGATGAAATAAGGGCTCGGGGAAATTCACTTTTCCGATGTTGAAAGATTCATCTTCCAGCCAAATGGGCTTCTGGGGATCGAGCGCCAGAAAAGCATCAAAAACATCATTCTGAAACTGCTCTGTAGTGGGCTGTCCGCTGCACATCAGGTTTCCGAAGCTCGAGCCCATGTGGCGGGCCAGGCCTTCCAGGTCAACGACTTGAGCACCCTGCCGCCGCATTTCCTGCAGAATGAAGGTTTTCATGCTGCCGGTAGGCCCGGAAAGCACGCGCAGAGGCAGCGGTTTTGAAAAGTATTCAAGCAGCGCATTCCGATAGGCTTTGTATCCGCCTTCCAATGTTTGTACCTCAAAGCCGTAGAGATCCAGCAGCCAGGCCAGACTTTGAGAGCGCATGCCGCCGCGCCAGCAGTGCATAAGCAGCCGCGGGCTTTCTAAGGTTTCGGCTTGCTCTGTAAAATAGCGCATTTTAGGGCCGATAAAATCCAGCCCGGCTTTCGTAGCTGCTTTACGGCCTTCTTGTTTGTAGATGGTGCCTACGCGTGCGCGTTCTTCATCGTTAAAAAGTGGAAAAGAAATAGCGCCTGGGATATGGCCGGCCGCAAATTCTGAGGGCGAGCGGGTATCCAGCAAAGGCAAGCCGTGCGCTTGTTGTTCTTGCAATAGTTTAGTGGGGCTGAGTGTTCTCATGCTGCAATGATACGGAATTAAAGGCAGATTATATGCGGGATAGCAATGTCATACCAAACGCATATAATCTGTCTTATAATTCAGCGTAGCCGGGGCGTCGCTTCGCCGGATTTCAGGCGGGACATTCAGCGATAAAAAACATGATACTCCCAGGCGGCAAAATCCATCGTTTGGGGCAGGGACGTTTCGGCGGCATGTTCCGGATGCTCAAAAAGAGAGGTAAAAACGGCCTCGCCGGCATCGTGGCGAAGGCTTACTTGCTGTTGCGGCTCATTGCTTAAATTCAGCAGTACAACAACTTCCTGCTCGCCGGCGGAGCGGCTGAAGGCATAGACGGCATCATCCTGCGAGGTGCTGATGCGCTGCATTGCGCCCCCCCGGCTGCCGTTTTGCAGGGCCGGATGATCGCGTTTTAAGTGCATCAAACGAGTGTAAAAATCTACGTATTTACTCTCGTAATCCCAGTCAATAGGATCTTTCTCAAAAAATTCGAGCTGTTTATCGAGGCCGGTTTCCTGCCCGTTATACAGCAGCGGCATGCCTTCTGCGGTAGCGGTGAGCACGGCAAAAGCTTCTTTTGCATTTCCGAGGCGGTCAAAAGTGGTGCCAGCCCAGGAGTTCTCGTCGTGATTGGTGATGAAGTTCATCATAAAAGCATCTTCACCAAAAGCTTCCTTTGTGGCGGCAAACTGCGCATCAATGTCGTTGGGGCTGGCCTCTCCCTGGGCAATGCGGTTCATGAGGTGGTGAAAATCCCAGTGGTAGGACATATCGAAGGCCGGGTGCAATTCGGGTTCGTAGGCCTCGGCCAGCATAAATACGGGTTTGATGGCATCGAGTTCGCGGCGCACGCGGTTCCAGAAATCGGTAGGCACATAGGAAGCTACATCGGCGCGGTAGCCGTCGATATCGAATTCCTCGACCCAGTAGCGCAGGGCAGAAACCATGTAATCGCGCAGCTCCGGATTGGTGTAATCGAGCTGGATAACGTCGCTCCAGTCGGTACCGCGCGGGGGAATAAAGGAGCCGTTTTCGTCGGTTTCATAAAACTCCGGATGGGTTTCGGTCAGGGGGTTATCCCAGGCGGTATGGTTGGCGACCCAGTCTAAGATCAGCTTCATATCGTGCTCGTGTGCGGCTTCTACAAGCGAACGAAAGCTGGCTTCGTCGCCAAAGGCAGGATTGATGCCAAAATAATCTTTTACTGAATAGTAGCTGCCCAGCGGGCCCTTGCGCTCTACTTCGCCGATAGGATGAATGGGCATGAGCCATAAAATTTTAACGCCCAGTTCTTTAAGCCGGGGCAGGGCTTCTTCTACCTTGGCAAAACTGCCTTCTTCGGAAAACTGCCTTACATTTACTTCGTAGATAGTTGCATCGTAGCTCCATTCGGGCGGGCTTGGGTCCACTGATGCGGGATCCTCTTCGGCCGGGGCGGGTTCGCAGCCCGCAAGCGGGATCAGGAAAAGCGCCACAACAAAAAATGCGGCTATGTTAAAAAAAACGGATTTTATCATAAAGTACCTCTTAGGTTACAGGAATAGGGAAAAAATTAGCTTGAAATACCCCCAAATGCCGGCCGTGGAACCCGTATAGCACTATGGAATTAAAAGCTTTGCTTTTAAAAACTTAAAGGGGAAGTACCGGAAGTATAACAGGATAATATAGCGTTTTAGGGCATTACCATCGCTAATGTGCTATTTAGATATAGAGCCCTGCGGTTTTTTTTACTTAATGCTTGTAAAACTTCTTTTTTTATGACAATTTATTAACATCTGAATATCGCAAGACTTTATACCATACCAAGATAGCAAACAATCGAGCGCAGCGCTTTATAAACCTCATAAATCGCTGCAAAAAATAAATCAAAACTGTGGTAATGCGTGCAGATGTAGCTTAACCGGCTGCATCAAAACCGAATGTTGCAACATAAGACCAGCAAAAAGCCGCGCGGCACTCCGCAGCGGTTACCTTACCTGCAGCTATTGATTTTGTGCATATACTTTACCTATAGGCTTTTTTCTTGATTGATTTAAATACTATACCTTTAGCAGCTTGTTTAATCAGTACTTACCGCCGGCGTGTTGAGGAGTACAACCATGCCTTTGAAGAGGAGTTTGCTCCCCGGCACTGGCATGAACTGATAGATGCATGCATCTCTGATCGCCCGGAAGGCAGCAGTTTTGTGATAAATGTATGTGCCGGCGGCCAGGGGTATGAGGCGCAACGGGTTCCCGTGGCAGATGCCGGCGGGCAGTGGTTGTGCGTATTCCGGCGGCAAACGCCCAGCACTAAGCAAGGGGAAATGCCGGAAGCTTTGCCGGTGTCCTCGTTTGGCAATATCGGGTTCCGGGAAGAATCCGAAATACCCGGTATCGCTCTGAGCAAAAGCCTGGAAATTGTCCGGCTTAATACGGCTGCCCGACGTTTACTTACCAGCATCGGCGCGCCTATGGCGGGCACGCTCAGCCCTCAGATAGCCGGCCCGGCGGCTTTATATCTGCTGGAGCGCCTGCCACCGGGTGAGGAGCTGCAATATTCGGCCAAAATTGGCTTTGGGTACTACGAGATCCGGCTGCGGCGGCACCAGCCTTCCCTGGCAAATGTATATGCCATTGTACGCATGCGCGAGCTCACAAATAAAGTTCGGGTATATAAGCGGCTTCAGGAATGTAATTACCTGTATAAAACCGTCTTTCAAAACGTGCGCATCGGCTTGTTCCAGACTACGCCGGAGGGTAAACTTATTACCGCAAACCCGGCAATGGCCAAAACGCTGGGCTACAGCTCGCCGGCCCAACTCATGCGGGAAGTCCCTAATATGGGTGACTTATACGTCTATCCTGCAAGGCGAAAGGCCATTATAAGCCATATTGAAAGGCACGGGTTTGTAACCGACGTAGAATCGGATGTGCGACGCCGCGATGGCAGTATTGCCCGCATTTCGGGCACTACGGTGGGCATGAAAGACAGCAAGGGCAAGCTCATCATGCTTCAGGGCACCATCCTCGATACCCGGCAGTATGGCAAGCGGCAAAAAGTGCTGGAAATCCTTAAAAATACGCTGCTTAAAATAAGTGACAGCATCATTATTACCGATTTTGAGCACGAGGTGATTTACGTCAATGAGGCTTTCACAAGGCTTTATGGATACGATTTGCCCGAGCTGCGGGAGACCTTCGCTGGTTCCGATGGGGCACAGCAGCGGGCCGGGCAAATCGCCGCCTCCAATAGCCTTATTGATGTAGAAAAAGACCGCAAAAAAACCATAGGTGCACAGGTGGAGGCCTCGGGCAGCTATAGCGGAGAGCAGGTCAACATCACCAAAAGCGGGCATGAAATTGTTGTAAGCGTGGCTTCATCGATTATTCAGGATGAGTTTGGTGCGCCGCTGGCCTACATCACCATTAGCCGCGATATTACCCGGCAGCATCAGGCCGAGCAGAATTTGCGGAATGCAAAAAAGCGCGCCGAAGAGGCCGACCAGCTCAAAGCCAATATTTTGTCTAATATGAGCCACGAGCTGCGCACCCCGCTCACGGGTATTATCGGGTTTGCTTCTATTCTCAAAGATAGCCTCGCCGGCCAGGATGAGGAACTGCTCTATTTTATAGATAACATCAAACAAAGCGGCGAGCGCCTGCTCGAAACCCTGAATACTATTTTGATGGTCTCCGATATCGACTCGCAGCGCGTGCGCTATAATTTCCGGAATGTGCCGCTGCGAAGGGTTGTTGAAGACAGCATTACGCGCCATAAAGCGCAATCGGGCGGGGCGCATCTCGATGTCGAGCTGCACGAAGATGAACCAGGTATGCTTGCTTATGCCGATTACGATTTGCTCCGGCAAGCGTTTGAAAAAGTGTATAAAAATGCCCTTAAGTTTACCGAAGAAGGAAGCGTGAGCATTCGCTTAGGCCGCCAGAGTGAAAATAAAGTCTTTATACGTGTTTCGGATACCGGCGTGGGCATTCCGGAAGAAAATTTGCAAAGTATTTTTAGCCCCTTCACGCAGGTGAGCTCTGGTATTGCGCGCAAATATCAGGGAACCGGGCTTGGGCTTTATGTGTGCAAAAGCTATATGAAAATGCTGCACGGAAATATTACCGTGGAAAGCGAAAAGGGCGTGGGGTCGGTTTTTACGCTCTATCTCCCGGCAGGCAAAACAATGCCGGATACGCACGCCTGAACGCCTTTTCTGGCAGCACATACGCCTTTTTTTCAGCCGGTTTATGCCGCTATGAAAGACCTCCTGACAGCCTTGCCGGGCGTGTTCTGCCAGCCTGGTAAAAGCCCCCGTTATGGCACGTGCTGCCGCCAATTGGCACGCAGCTTGCACTCCATAAGGCGAAATTGGTTGCAAAATCAACTCTTTTTAACCTAAAAAAATGGAGGAATCGCCATGACCATT
>JBMCPG010000021.1:0-9900 GCA_048626035.1 Cyclonatronaceae bacterium | reverse complement strand
CAATCTCAACATCAACTAAAAAAGCACTCCCGAGAATATCGGAAGTGCTTTTTGTTTATGCAAGCACAATTTAGAACATAGCGGCCCGGCTTAGCGTACGGTAGTATCTTCGCTTATCCACTGGTAGCATTCGCCGATATTGGCTCCTACATTAATGTCGTCGCCATCTTCCCAGTTCATGTAGAATTTCTCCTCTGCATTCGGGGTGAAGGCTTCATAGGTCGAAATGCTGCGTTGTACGCTGTTGGAAATAGAACTATCTACCTCACGGGCGCGATTCAGATAGTCGAGCACCAGCCAGTACACCACTTTATCGGTGCGTTCGAGGGTTCCGCCATCGGTGCATTCGCTTACCGCTTGTGCATAAATACTGCCAATAAGAGCAATCGGCCGGCCCCAGTCGTCGTCTTGCGAAGCAGCGCGGCGGGCATACGTCCGGGCGGTGCGCAACTCACGAAGCTGATAATAATTATCGGCTATTTCGTAGTTTATCTCTGCCTTTTCTTCTTCATCTTCGGCATATTCAAGCAGCTCTTCGTAGTATTCGTTGGCTTCACGATAGTTTCCACGACTCTTAGCATACTCTGCCAGGCGGGAAACGCTGTCGAAATCGGGAGCCATTTCGTAGATTGTACGCGCCATTTCCTGCTCTTTTTCGGTATTTCCAGACTGCCCGTAGAGTTCAAATAATTCCTCGTAGAGTTCGAGCTGCTCTTCTTCCTCTTCGGTATCCTCAAGCTTGTCGGTAAGGAATTCGATGCGCTCTTCAGGGGAATCAAATAAATCATTGCGAATGGAATCAAAATTATCACGAACGCTTTGCGGGGCCATAGGCTCGGCTTCATTCATGATGGCAATCGCTTCATCTTCCTGATCGAAAACGATTTTCTCACTCACGATATAATTGATGAAATAGCCATCGCCAGAGTCAATAAATTTCTCTTTATCCAGCTCATACAGCTCACTATACTCCTCAAGGGTGAGGCGGCGGCCGTCTTCTATATCTCCCATATTAGACTGGATAAAGCGCGCCCGGTTAAACCGCCACTGGTAATGATCAATTTCATCTTCGCTGAAAACGGCCAGTGCGCGGTCGTACATTATGAGGGCCGAATCTACGTAAGCTTCTTTAAGAGCCGGATCTGACTGGTCTTTTGCAATGCTTTCGTAGGCGCGAATCATGCGGCGGAAGTTACGGTCGCCGCGGTAATTAGGGTTTCCCTCGAGCTCTTTCGGTCGGTATTTGGTGAGCCAGCGGCCATATTGCAGGGCTTGATCCCACTGTTCATTGTTCACGCTTTCTGCAAACAGCGACTGCACGGCAATCGGTTGTAAATTTAAGGGCGTAGGCGGTTCTTCTTCCTGGGCAAAGGAAGGCTGAGCGGCAAACAAGCCAACAAAGAGCAAAAGGATTAACTTTTTCATAATCTTGCTGTTTATAGTCATATAATAGTAAACAAAGAATAAATGATATAGTAGCTCAACGATAGGGAAGCCTGTTCAAATATGCGCACAGGTTTTTTAAAGCGTTTGTGATATCATTAAGCATGATGTAAAACATCCTGCGGGCCGTAAAAATTGTGGCAGAAATTACATGATGTTTTACACATAACAAAGCCGGATGTAGCTTTTTATGCCAACGTTGACTATAAACAGGCCTGCAAATGGCGGCGGGCTTAGTTAAAGCGACGCTGGACGAACATAAGTTCAGATAAGTTAAGGGATGCTTTCAGTCCGAAAATCCGCTCCCGGATTAGCGAATCGTCGGTAGTGCCGCGAAATCCATATTCTATGCTCAGGTCGATGGAGGAGCCACGTGCCGGAGAGGGAATCCCAACGCCGGCCGAGAACAGCAGCGTTTCGATATCGGTTCCTGAAAAAGAGAGGTGCCCGTTGTCGTAAGAAGCCCCGAAGCGGTAGGCCATGCGACCGAAGAAGCTGTTGCCGCTTTCATCAAAGGCATCGTACTCCAGGCCAAGGCCGAGACGCAGGCGGTCTTTCATGAACGCTTCGGAGCGGTCATCGTAGCCGGAATGCTCGCTCCATTGTTGATAGTGCGCCTCCACGCCTACAAGCATTTGCTGGCTTGGAAAGTAAGTGAGGCCAGCGGTCGTTTGCAGCGGAAAAGTGATATCCTGCTCATCGTTCTGGCTTTCGGGAACCAGGGCGAAATCGTTGAGGACATTGCCGGTAACAATTTGGCTGGTAATCTGGCGCTCGCCGCTTAGCTCTACGGGCAGGGTGGCCGTGGCTCCGAAGACGAGGCGGTCGTTCTCGCGGAAAAGTTCGTTGCCGAGGGCCATCACGCCAAAACGATGGGCAAAAGCGCGGTAACGTGTGCGTTGGGTGAAGCGCGCCGGCGCAAAAAGCTCGTTATCATAAAATAGCTGGTTTTCTTCGCGCTGCTGCCCGAACATAAGCGACGGGGCATAGCCAAGGTAGAGATTATCGGTAACGCGAAGGCCAAAACCGGCTTCCAGGCGATTAATGCCGCCGGTTCCGGAAGAGGCAACATCATAACCTACAACCGAAAGCGAATCGGCCGTGGGCAGGGTGGCGCTGCCGCTACTCGTAATGCTGTAGAGACTTTCTGTTTCGGGGAACAAACTTACCGAAATGCCCAGACGCTCGCGTAAGACGGGAAATTGCGCCTGAAACTGGGTGAAGCCCAGCCGCGAGCTGGTGGCGCTTTCGCTGCCGTTGGAAGCATCAAAACTATGAAGGTTGAGCCCGGCGGTCATCGAAGTAAAGTAGCTGCCTCCCCAAAAGGCGGGGTTGGCGTTGCTGGCCTTCGAGCGGTCGGGAATAGCTACCCCTATAAGCGCCATGCCGGCCGCCTGATGCGAGCGGTAGTCGAGCGGGGTGCCCAGCCCGAGATAGGAATAAGCCGAAGCGCTGCTGGCCTCGCTTTCTTCTACCTGCGCCTGCGCATCGGGGGCGTTCCACAGGCTTAGCTGCAGCACAGCAAAAAGTGAAAAAACGGAAATCTTGGAAAATAGTTTCAACTTAGTTGGCTTCCGGGTTAATGCGCGTTATGATGAGTTTGGGAGAGCGGGCACCGGCTTCCGGACCGGCAAGCAGCCGGGGTATAATGAGGCCGTTGTTGCGGGCCGGGGTTATGAAGAACTCGGTGGTTGTTTCATTGCCCAACTGCACTTGTTCTACAAAATTGGTGATATTGACGCGGTAGGATTCGTCTTCTTCGCGAAAAGTGGGTTCAAAAATCGGGGTTTTGATAACCTCAAACTCTCGCTCAGTTTCGTCAAGAGTGTAGAAAAGCAGTTGTTCGCTGGCCGGGCGGCGGTGCCCGGGCGGCAGGGTTTGTTCGGTTTCGTCAAAATCGTAGAAAATGAGTTCTGCCCGGCTCACAATCTGTTCGGTAAAGTCTTCATCATCAAGGCCGGTATCCAGGCGCAGCACCTGCTGGAAGGTATTCATGAGGGGAAGTGCACCTTCGGGAATGCTGCCGCCCTCGCCGATAGATAGATTAAAGCCAGTGCCGCGCAGGGGAACAAAAAACTCAGTGCGCGGCTCGTCTTCGTCTCCATCGCCATCGCCATTGTCGCCGTCATCATCGTCTCCATCGCCGTTGTCGCCGCCATCGTCTTCAGGTTCGGGATTTTTTACATAAAAACGAGAACCGCTAAACTCGGTAACATCCAGGGAATCGGTTTGTGTGAACGTGCTGCGAAATCCGGCGATGGCATCACTTTCGGCGGCAGGCACGATGGCGAAGCCAAATTCATTTTCGCGCACCAGGTCTTCGCGCTCCTCCTCATCGGCCAGGAAGATGCTCCTGAACTCACTAATCCACTCCGGCGGCAGAGCAATGGCAACAGAATCCGTGGCTGCGGTGATGTCGAAGGTAGCCACCACCTCCGGGCCTACTGCCGGCTGGGTTTCGGTATTGAAAGAAGTGGTGCGCCAGCGCTCGGTTACGTAGCGCAGCTCGTAGCTGGCTACCGCTTCGGTGCTGTCGGTATTGCCAAAAAACTCGCGCACATCCAGGATAAGATACATTTCGGCATCATCCTCAATGATATCATCGTTGAGAATGCGGGCCACGCCGGGGGTGATGTAGGCGGTGCTGTGCAGCTCCCCAAAAGCGGCATCATCATACTTGCCGGCCGAGAAAAAGCTCAGGTTACCGGTAAAAGTAGTGAGCTCAGTGATATCAATATCGGAAACCTGAAGCGTATCTACGCTTAAATTCTGGCCTCCGGTATTGAAGGAGGGGCTAACAATGTTATCCTCATCGCTGCATGCGTATAAAAACAGGCTAAACAACAACACAGCCAAGAATGAAGCCGGGGCCGGAAAACGGATTGAACGCCGAACCGGACGTTCGTTTGATATCATAAAAGAGAGTATTGAGTGGACAGGGAAGGAAAAGCCGGGCAGCTCCCGGCATATTGGTAAAACAGAAAAGCAGCGCTATTTGTCTGCTTCAGGGCTTATGCTATGGTAGAAATCGCTGAATTTGGAAGAAACATCCTGAGGCGATCCCTGTATTTTGGTGGGCGTGATGCCAATAGCGGTAAAGAGCTCATCCAGCTCGTTGCGCACATCATTGCCGGTTACCACATAATCGGAATAGCTCAGGCCGGCGCGCAAAAAGTCGATTTTCCCATCGGTAGTGATGCGGCTGTGCTCTACATTGTCGGGCAGGGCAAGCACCTTCATTTTATCGGCATCAAAAATGCCTTCGTTGGCAGGGCTGTGGATATTATACACTACTTTTGTATTTTGGAAAATAGGCTCATTAGCATAAATCGTGCGCAAATAGGCCGGAATGAAGCCAGCCGGCCAATCGTGGCAGTGAATAATATCGGGCTGCCAGCCGAGCTTCTTAACGGTTTCCAAAACCCCCTTATTATAAAAAACCAGCCGTTCGAGATTATCGGGATAATAGGCATCGGTTTTGGGATTGCGAAACATGCCTTTGCGTTTAAAAAACGTATCGTTATCCAGGAAATAGACCTGCAGCTTAGCGTTAGGAATGCTGGCAACTTTAATGCGCATACTTTCGATCTTATCATCTACCTGCACTTCTATGCCCGAAAGCCGTATTACCTCATGAAGGCGGTTTCTCCTGTCCTGAATGCTGCCGTATTTAGGGAGTAAATCCGGATTTCAAATCCTTTATCCTGCAGAGAAGCCGGCAGGAAGCGCAGCATATCGGCGTTGTTGGTGAGGCGGGCAAAAGGAGAGATTTCAGCGGCGGCGTATAATATTTTCATAAGAGAGACAAGAAGTTGACGTAAACTCGTAAGAGCTGATTCGGTAAGATCAAAATTTGGCCGATAGCTGCCAGGCTCCGGCAAAGCGTGTTAAGGAAAATAGCGGCGGGAAAGAGGGTGCAACAGGTGTTGCCGGCCCGTGCTCGTGCCGTGCAGAGGTATGGATAGTTATGAGGGGAAGGAAATAGTTCTACAGCAAGTATAAAAGACATAATGACGCAAATGTATGCCCCGAAAGCCCTGCTTGTATAAAACTATATTGCCCCGCTTGTGGAAAACGGGGCAATATGGTGGTATTTTTGCAGATTCTTAATATACTAAATCATACAAACGGATTAAAGGCTAATTTGCCTCTTCCGGGTTAAGATCAATCAGGTTGGCATCGGCGAGCTTAAGGCGCGGATCCCGGTTGGAGATGCTTACGAGATGCTGCAGGCGGTTTTTATCGATGCTGTAGAGCATTTCCGGAGTGAAGCGCCAGTCCCAGTTGCCGGTAGCAGTACCCGGAAAGTTCATGCGATGTTCCGTGCCCAGCCGCATTAAATCCTGCAGCGGAAATACGGCCTGATCGGCATTTGAAAGCATGGCCAGGCGAATGAGTTCCCATTCGGGTTCTTCGCAGGAAGAGCGCACATACTCGCGCAGGCGGTGCCGTTCCAGGTCGCTTGCGGCATTGTACCAGCCGCGGGAGGTATCATTATCGTGCGTTCCGGTATATACCACGCAGTTGGCCGTGTCGTAGTTATGGGGCAGAAAGCCGTTTCCGGCATCATCATTCCAGGCAAATTGCAGAATTTTCATGCCGGGCAGCTGGTAGCTATCGCGCAGCTTAATTACATCTTTGGTAATCATGCCGAGATCTTCAGCAATAATGGGGAGTTCGCCAAAATGTTCGTAAATCGTATCAAAGAGGTCGGTGCCGGGCCCTTTTACCCAGCGGCCCTCCATGGCATTGGGAGCATCGGCCTGCACTTCCCAGTAGGCATCGAAGCCTCGGAAGTGATCTACGCGGATGGCATCACACATCAGCAGCATTTGCTCAAAACGCTTAATCCACCATTTGTATCCGTCTTTTTTGAGGGCTTTCCATTTATAAAGCGGATTGCCCCAGAGTTGGCCCGTAGCGCTGAAATAGTCGGGCGGCACGCCGGCTACGCGCAGGCGGTTGCCATCTTTATCGACTTCAAAATATTTTGAATTTGCCCATACATCGGAGCTGTTATGATCTACGAAAATAGGGATATCGCCGATAATGTTAATTTCGTGCGCATTGGCATAGGCTTTGATGTTGAGCCATTGCTCAAAAAACTCAAATTGTAACCAGCGGTAGTAGCGGATGCGGTGGGCGAGTTTTTTTTCATAGCTGGCCAGCGCGGTTGTATCGCGGCGGGCCAGGCCGGTATCCCAGTGGTTCCAGGGCTTGTACTCGTGGTGTTCGAGGCAGGCCATAAACAGACAAAAGCTTTTGAGCCAATAGCTGTTTTGGCGGGCAAATTTTTTGAGTTCCGGGCTGCCGGCTTTTCCGTGCCGGGCTTCAAAACGGGCAAAGGCTTTTTCGAAGAGCTTGTCTTTGTTGGCCATGGCCTGCTCGTAGGCCACTTTCGTATTAACGGGCAGGTGCGCCTGCCGGGCTTCTTCGTAGTCCAGGAGCTCTTTTTCGACTAAAACATCAGGACTAATGAGGTAGGGGTTTCCGGCAAAAGCAGAATAGCTTGCATAAGGCGAGTTCCCGTATCCTGTTGGCCCGAGCGGCAAAATTTGCCAGATGGATTGCCGGCTTTCTATCAAAAAGTCGACAAATGCTTTCGCGGAGTGCCCCAGATCGCCCATGCCGTAGTTGGTTGGCAAAGAGGTAGGGTGCAGCAGTACTCCGCTGGCACGTTGAAATCTCATAGCGGTTACAGAGTTAACTTAAAGTGTATGTGGGTTTTAAAAAGAATGTAGCGTTAGATTATACAACTGGTATTTGGGTGGTACAGGGCCGGGGCAAGCTAACGGCCCCGGCCCGGGTATTGCGTTTGGTTTTCCCCCGCTAAATATGCGCGCCGATTATGATTCGCTATCGTTTCCCGGCGCATTTAGCTTTAGCATCATCCCCGAAAGCGGCGGCACCGGAATCGAAATATGGTGCGGCTTGCCGTGCCACTCCCCCGATTCCGTTTCAACCGTAGCTACTCCCTTATTGCTGCCACCATAGTGCTCGGAATCGCTGTTGAAAATAGTGGTATAGGTGCCTGCTTCCGGCACCCCGAATACATATTCTTTATGGTACATCGGGGTGAGATTTAAAATACAAACTACGAATTCTTTCCGGCCTTTAGAATAGCGTATAAAGGCGAGAATGCTGTTATCTACGTCCGAAAAGTCTATCCACTCGAAGCCGGCCCAGTCGTAGTCGATTTCAAACAGGGCGGGTTCGTTTTGGTAGATGGCGTTCAGGTCGCGGGTGAGCTGTACCAGCCCGGCGTGCTTGTCCATCTCAAATAAGGACCAGTGCAGCTCGCGCTCTTCGGTCCATTCGCTCCATTGCCCGAATTCGTTGCCCATAAACTGCAGCTTTTTACCAGGGTGGGCATACATATAGGTGTAGAGCGTGCGCAGATTGGCAAATTTCTGCCAGTCGTCGCCCGGCATTTTGGAAAGCATGGATTTCTTCATGTGCACTACTTCGTCGTGGCTGAAGGGCAGAATGAAGTTTTCCGAAAAGGCGTAAATAAACGAAAAGGTGAGCTGGTTGTGATGATATTTCCGAAACAGCGGATCTACCTGGAAATACTTGAGCGTATCGTTCATCCAGCCCATATTCCATTTGTAGTCGAAGCCCAGTCCGCCCAGGTAGGTGGGGCGCGAAACCTGCGGCCATGAGGTCGATTCTTCGGCCAGGGTTATAATGCCTTCATATTCTTTGTGCACCACTTCATTGAAGCGCTTCAAAAAGTCTATGGCCTCGAGGTTTTCGCGGCCGCCGAATTTGTTGGGAATCCATTCGCCGTCTTCGCGCGAGTAGTCCAGGTAAAGCATGGAGGCCACCGCATCTACGCGCAGGCCATCAATATGATATTTATCTAACCAGAACAGCGCGTTAGACATCAGGAAGTTTTTGACTTCATTGCGCCCGAAGTTAAATATTTTGGTACCCCAGTCGGTATGCTCGCCCTGTCGCGGGTCCTGGTGCTCGTAGAGGGCCGTGCCGTCGAACTCGCGCAGGCCGTGGTCGTCTTTGGTGAAGTGGGCCGGCACCCAGTCCACAATAACGCCGATGCCGTGGGCATGGCAGGTATCTACAAAGTAGGCGAATTCATCGGGGCTGCCGAAGCGGCTGGTTGGGGCAAAATAGCCGGTAATCTGATAGCCCCAGGAAGGATCGTAGGGATGTTCGGCAATTGGCAGTAATTCGAGGTGGGTGTAGCCTAAATCTTTGACGTAAGGCACCAGCGAGTCGGCCAGCTCTTTATAGCTGTAAAACGAATTATCGGATAAATGCCGCTTCCACGAGCCCGCATGCACTTCATATACGGCTACCGGGCGCTCAAATCCGGCATTACGGGTTTTCAAATATTCGGCATCGCTCCACTCAAATTTATCTATGTTATGAATGATGGAGGCCGTTGCCGGGCGCTTTTCGCTGTAAAAGCCGTACGGATCTGCCTTCAGAAACGGAATAGAGCCGCCTTGCGATTTGATTTCATATTTGTAGGAAACCCCCTCGCCCAGGCCGGGAATAAAAATTTCCCAAATGCCCTGATCAATGAGCTTGCGCATGGGATATACGCGCCCGTCCCAGTTGTTGAAATCTCCGACAACGCTCACGCGGGCCGCCGAGGGAGCAACAACGACAAAATGAACCCCGATAATGCCCTCCTGCTGCTTTACGTGGGCGCCCATAAATTCGTAGGCGCGGTTGTGGGTGCCTTCTCCCCAAAGCTGAAGATCATAATCGCTGATCATGCTTCCATAGCGGTAAGCATCGTCGATGGTTTCCTGGCTGCCGTCTTCGTAGTTCAGCTCCAGTTTATAGCTGAAAAACTGGCTTTCATCCGGAAAAAAAACTTCATAAAACCCATCTGTTGTAATTTTATTCATCTGCGTGCGGGCCGGGCTGTTTGGGGCATCCCTCACAATATGTACGGAGCTTGTGCCCGGGCGAAATACACGTGCTACCAATCCCTTCTTCCCTTTTTTTAGCTCGTGCAGCCCAAGCACGGAAAATGGATTGCCGTGCTGCCCGCTGGCAATAGCATCGACATCCTGCTGTGATGTAATTTGTTTTTCCAATCTGGAGGTGGTTTTAAATGAATAAAAATGTAATTTGAAAAATACTAATTTTGTATAATCTTTTTATCGCTATTTTTTCGCCGCCGGCTCTTTTGCCGCCGTTTTCCAAGGCTATTGCCCCACATGAATATTTCCAGCCTCATTGCCCGACGCTACCTTTTTGCCAAAAAACGGGTTTCTCTGGTATCTGTACTTACCCTTATTAGTATTTCCGGGGTTACCATCGGTACTGCTTTGCTTATTATTGTGCTATCGGTGTTTAATGGCTTTTTTGATTTAGTCAAATCTATGATGCGTGCCCAGGATCCGGATATCCGGATCGAGTCGGCCACCGGGCGCGACCTGATGATTCCGCCCGAAGAAATAGAGGCTATCGGCCAGCTCG
>JBMCPG010000020.1:0-9958 GCA_048626035.1 Cyclonatronaceae bacterium | reverse complement strand
ATTTAAGGCCGTTTTCCACGCCTGCCACGCAGGAAGCGCAGCTCATGCCATGAACATCCAGACGAATGCGCGCAAGTTGTTTTTGTGATGAATCGGCAGGCTTGGTGGCGGGTTCCATAATCGGCGTGTGCTTAATTTCATGATATGAGATGATGCTTTTTCTATGCACCTAAATTACGAAACCGCCTGTTAAAACATGTGCATCACCCTTGGCAAAATGTATATAATTTTTGGGTGATGCGGGGTGAAGGAGCTGTTGGCAGGCCTGGAGCTCTAACACGGATTTCACGGATGAGAGCTCAATTGCGCGGATTTATTTTGTCCGGCGAATGTACGTGGATTTGCGCGAAGGTAGGTTGAGCTGCTCGTTTGCCCAAAAAAGGACCGTGTCATCTCGACCAAAGCGATAGCGAAGTGGAGAGATCTCCGGACTTGGAGCTTTAACGCGGATTTCACGGATTATGGGCTCAATCGCGCGGATTTATTTGTCCAACGAATCTACACGGATTAGCACGAAAGTATGAGGTTGCTCCCATTTGCCCAAAAAAGGCCTGTGTCATCTCGACCGAAGCGATAGTGAAGTGGAGAGAGCTCCTGATAAAAAGCCGGTAACCAGAAGAACACTCTGCAGAATGTGAACCGGAGGTAGTTTTAAAGCTGATCCAACCGCTGGCGCTCTCCGGGCTGTTTGCGCCAGGCGCTGGGCGTGCGTCCGGTGCGGGTTTTGAACTGTCCGGCCAGATGCTGCGAGGAGCTGAAACCGAGGCGCCGGGCAATTTCGGAGATGGACTGCTCGCGCTGTTCCAAAAGTGCTTTGGCCCGCTCAATGCGCAACTCAATAAAAAACTGCTCAATAGATTTGCCCTGCTCGCGTGAAAACCGCTCGCTCAGATAGCTATAATTTTTAAACAACCGCCCCGACAAAAAGGATGAAAGCCGGTCCGGCGCTTTGGTTGGGCCGCCGGAGCCATCATCATACCGCTCCTCCAAAAGCTTCAAATATTCCAGCACCAGCGGTTTGATGCGGTTGCTGAGCTGCTTTTCGGTTTGCGGCAGATACTCAAATCCCTTTTCCTGAATGCCGTGGAAAAACGCGCGCATGGCCGGGCTGTCAAGCCGTTGCGGGGCCGAAAGTCTGACCTGCCCAAGCCGGACTTCATCAAAAGACAAATCCTGGGCGCGCAGGCTTTCCTCCACCGCCGCTACGCAGCGCGGGCAGACCATATTTTTGATGTGAAGCTCGCGAACCGTATTCATAAGCCAAAAAATTAAGCGTGATGTTGTTGCAGCGCACTACAGAAAATGAAACCGTGATGTGTTACGTTCCTGATGGGTTTTTATTAACGACAACCCAAGCCCGTCATTCCAACCGGAATGGGCGAAGCGCAGCGCAGCCTATGGAGTGGAGAAATCTGATAATGATTATGAATAGTGATTTTTTTCTTCCCGCCCTTCTCCCCGTTCTTGGTCGAAATAGATCTCTCCAATCGCGCTGGACGGCTGCTTCAGCTCGTCGCCATCATACGGGTAGCGCTCCGTCGAGATGACGGACTTTTTTGCTCTAATGCAATTCTTAACAATTATCCAAGCCCGTCATTCCAACCGGAATGGGCGAAGCGCAGCGCAGCCCATGGAGTGGAGAAACCTGATAATAATGTTGAATGGTGATTTTTTTTCATCCGCATTCCTTTCTCTCCAAAGTTGCAATTAAAAAAGCCCGATACGCTTTCGAACGCATCGGGCTTTTTGAGCATAAACACGGGCCTGAGTTTTATTCTACCGTTACGCTTTTGGCCAGATTGCGCGGCTGATCCACATTACATTTGCGGTACACGGCTATCTGATAGGATAAAATCTGAAGCGGTACCACCGTGAGCAGCGGCGTGAGGACATCATGCGTTTCCGGAATCGTAACGCAGAATTCGGCCAGATTACGTACATCATGGTTGTTTTCGGTCGTGATGGCAATCACCCGGCCTTTTCGGGCGCGCACTTCTTCGATATTGCTGATCATCTTATCGTTGGTATGATCGGTTACGGCAATGACCACAACGGGCATGTGCTCGTCGATCAGGGCGATGGGGCCGTGCTTCATTTCCGCAGCCGGATAGCCCTCGGCGTGGATATAGGAAATTTCCTTGAGCTTGAGGGCGCCTTCCAGCGCTACCGGGAAGTTGTAGCTGCGGCCCAGATACAGGAAGTTGGGCGCATAGGTGAACATGCGGGAGATGCCGTCGATTTCGTCGGCCCGCTCCACGATCTGCTTCACCTGATCCGGAATTTTGTGCAGGGCGTGAATCAGTTTGCCGGCTTCGGTTTCGTTGAGCGTACCCCGGCGCTGACCAAGCAGGATGGCCATCATGCTCAGCACCGTTACTTGTGCCGTAAACGCTTTGGTAGAAGCTACCCCGATTTCAGGGCCGGCATGCGTATATACCCCGGCATGCGTTTCGCGGGCGATGGTGGAGCCTACCACGTTGCAGATGCCGATCACCAGCGCACCACGTTTTTTAGCTTCACGCAGGGCCGCAAGCGTATCGGCCGTTTCGCCGCTCTGGGAAATCACCAGCATTACATCATCTGAGTTGATGAGTGGCTCGCGATAGCGGAACTCGGAGGCATATTCCACTTCTACCGGAAGTTTAGCGATGTACTCCATCACATATTCACCTACCAGCCCGGCGTGCCAGCTGGTGCCACAAGCGGCAATAATCAACCGTTTGGCCTTCAGAATACGTTCAAGTACGTCGGCAATACCGCCCAGAACTATGTTGTTATTTTCCAGAGATAGCCGCCCGCGCATACAGTCGGCAATGGTTTCGTGCTGCTCATGAATTTCTTTTAGCATGAAGTGCGGGAAACCGGCTTTCTCGATCTGCTCAATACTCATTTCCAGCTCATGCACTTCTTTAGAAAGCTTCACGTTTTCGATCGTCTTCACCTGATAACCATCCCGGGTAAGGGTTGCCATCTCGCCGTCGTCCAGATACACCACTTTACTCGTATATTCCACGATAGGCGAAGCATCAGAAGCCACAAATATTTCGCCATCTCCGATACCTAAAAGCAGGGGAGAACCTTTGCGGGCAACATAAATTTTGTCTGGCTCCTTTTGGTTCGCGATAGCCAGTCCATAGGTGCCATCGACCTGACTCAAGGCAACTTGTATGGCATGCTCAAAATCATCCGTGCCCATGTTCTGCACTTCCTGAATGAGATGAGCCAGCACTTCCGTATCGGTCTGCCCATCAAAAACATGCCCTTTTTGGGTCAGTTCTTTGCGAAGAGCGTCATAATTTTCGATGATGCCATTATGGACAATGGCGAAATCGTGATTGCCGTCCCAGTGCGGGTGTGCATTCTGATCGGTAGGTTCGCCGTGGGTGGCCCAGCGCGTATGCCCGATGCCCGCCGTGCCGGCTATAGCGCTCTCATGCACGGCTTTTTCAAGATTGATAACTTTGCCTTTGCCCTTGCGGACTTTCACATCGCCGTTCAGAATAGCTACGCCGGCCGAGTCGTAGCCTCTGTATTCAAGGCGCTTAAGGCCTTTGATGATAACATCTGTGGCTTCTCTGAAGCCGATATACCCTACGATTCCGCACATAGTAATTAAAAATGATTTAAAGTAGCTAAAAAAATGAATAGACTTATGAATTTAATTAAAAATAGAGTTACCCAAAAGCTTTTAAATATGCCTCTGTACTACATGTTCCCGGCCAGGGCTTTTTTTCCGGCTCTTTGCCCG
This sequence comes from Cyclonatronaceae bacterium, assembly GCA_048626035.1. Lineage (GTDB taxonomy): Bacteria > Bacteroidota > Rhodothermia > Balneolales > Cyclonatronaceae > Cyclonatronum. Next base: position 6,210 of record JBMCPG010000020.1, on the reverse strand, counting down.
GCTGCTTTATGAGCCAATACTGTTGTTGCCGGCCGTCACTTTTTGCCTGGCTCTTTGCAGCAAACCAATACTGCATAATTGTGTAAAAAACTGTACTTTTAAGCCCTATTCCGATTGCTTAACGGGCAATTCGGCTAAACTAAAGCAATCGCCTGCCTCCTCGGCTTTCGCAGGTGCACAGAAAAGCGAGCTACGGGGGAGTGAGTTTTAAATTATTTTTGACCGCTGAATTCCGGCCACTACGCTATAAAACGCTAAAGCGAGCTGCGAACCTTGAGCTATTTACATACAGTAGTTTTTATATTGGGGTTAACTCAAGTATTACTCGCCGATATTATCATTTTATTTCCTTTTTTTCTTCAGCTATGCAACTTTGTTTTTTTGATGATACACGGGCAACCCGCCTGATGCCCCTCACCCTTACGCGGCCCTCCAACATGCTGCGTTCAGGCATCATGACCATCACCGAAAAATGGGTACATCATCTCTCGCCCGAACATGTTACGCGGCAGATGCCCTCCTACATGATGGATGTATATGATGCGCCGCCGCCCCGGCCCGGACTGGATTGCTTGTGGATTAACGGCCGCTTTCTGCCCGATTTAGAGGTCGTAGGCGAAATCCTGCGCCTCAAAAATGATCAGGGGCTGATGCACGCCAATACTCCCGTAGCCCTGCGGCTCAGCGCAAAACGCACAGCTACTATTTTTAAGGCAGAAAACATTCCGGGCACCGATGTCTTTTTTTCCGATACCGAGATGGGCACGCTTCTGGATGCGCCCTGGCAGGTCTTCACCGAAAACGGCGAGCAGATTCTGGCCGATATGGGGCAGCTAAAAAGCCGCTGTCAGCCTTTCGATGCCGCCGCATTTCCCGGCGTATATGCAAGCGGGGCCGATCAGGTGTATCTCGAAGAGGGCGTTACCATCGAGCCGGGCTGCATTCTGAATGCCACGGAGGGCCCTATTTTTCTCGGCCGGCATGCTACGGTTATGAACGGGGCTATTCTGCGCGGGCCGCTGGCCGTGTGCGAACACGCCACGATTAAAGCAGGCGCTAAGATTTACGGCGAAACCACCATCGGGCCCTGGTGCAAAATTGGCGGCGAAGTGCATAACGTGGTGTTTCAGGCCTATTCCAACAAGGCGCATGATGGCTTTTTGGGTAATTCGGCCATCGGTGAATGGTGCAATCTGGGCGCCGATACAAACAATTCTAACCTCAAGAATAACTACGGAACGGTAAAGCTGGCCGACTGGAAAACCGGTAAAGAATACGATACCGGCCTTCAGTTTTGTGGCACGATTATGGGCGACCATTCCAAGACGGCCATCAATACCATGCTGAATACCGGCACCGTGTGCGGGGTTTCATCCAACATTTTTTCAGGCAGCTTTCCCCCGCGGCACGTGCGCTCTTTCCGCTGGATAAGCCCCGCCGGCGAGGAAATCTACCGGTTCGAAAAAGCTATAGAAACCGCTACCCGCATGATGAGCCGCCGGGGCAAAAACGTGGGGCCAGCCTATCGCGATATGCTGCGGTATATTTTTGATAAGGCCGAGAGGGCCAATCTGTAAAAACCGGAGATGTTTTAGCTGGTCTGTATGCTGCTTTCTTCCTCCGGCAGGGTTTCATCGGTGATGCCGTGCGCTTTCGGGCGTCCGTATTCATCAATATGTACAAATACGATTTTATCGATGGTGATGATGATAGCTTTGCTCACTTTGTTGCGCACTACGCAGCGAAACGTGATGGAGGTAGTGCCGAACTTTTCAACCTCCATGCCCATCTCAATGATATCACCGAGGCGGGCAGAAGTTACAAAATTGATTTCAGATATATATTTAGTAACTAAATGCTCGGTATGGAGCTGGCACATCGCAAAAATAGCAGCTTCCTCGTCGATCCAGCGTAATAAACTGCCCCCGAAAAGGGTCCCGCTGGGATTCAGATCTTCTGGCTTGACGAGCTTGCGGGAGTAAAAATTCATAAAAATCTAACCTGACCATTAAGTTTGATAAAAATACAACAGCGGCCTCGCAGCTTGCGAACACACGAAGGCTATAAACCTTTTTGCCGATGCTTTCGTTGTTGAACGTGCTTTTAAGCTAAAAGTATGAAGTATGCTTTTTATTCTCAACCTCTTTGAACGTTTGTTTTATTTTGACTACTGACTCCCCCTCCCCGGCAGCCTCCGAAATTAAATCCCTTATTTTTCTGCTCGACGACCCCGACCCTTACGTCAGGGAATCGGTGCAAAAACGCCTTCAGGCCATTGGAGAAGCCGCCGTGCCGCAGTTAGACCAGGCCCGCAGCCAAACCCGGGATGAGCAGCTCCGGGAAACCATCACTTCGATTATTTATGAAATCACGTTTGATGGATTCGAGCAGGAGTTCATCACTCTTATAGAAGAAGGCGTGGATTCGATAGAGCAGCTCGAAGCCGGCGTACTTATGCTTTCGCGCTTCGACAACCCAACGCTGCGGCTTTCGGGCATTAAGCGCGGCCTCGATGAGCTGGCAAATGAAATAGCCCCGAAAATCTACGAAGCCACTTCCGACCGCAAGAAGATGCTTACGCTCATTCAGTTTATTTATGGGCAAAAGCAGTTTAAAGGCTGCGAATCGGACTATCTGAACCCCAGGCACTCTTATATGCATTCGGTGCTGGCCGAGCGCACCGGCATCCCGCTTTCGCTTGCATTTGTGCTTTTATTTACCGCCCGCCGGCTCGACCTGCCGTTCTATGGCGTAAACATGCCGCTTCATTTTTTAGTGAAATACGTTACGGCCGATAACGAACATATCTTAATTGATCCTTTTAATAACGGCGGCATTCTGAGCCGGGCGCAGTGCGAAATGTTTCTAAAGAGAAGCGGCATCAAAGTTTATAACCAGCATTTTGAAGCTACGCCGCCGCTATCGATGCTGATTCGCTTTATACGCAATCTGGTAAATGGCTATGAGCAGCAGCAAAAAAACGAAAAAGCCGAAGATCTGGGCCGGCTGATTCTCACCATTGAGAGCCTTAGCTATCCGTTTTAAGCTTTTTTATTCTCCGGTAATGGTGAAGGCGGCCCAGTAGGCCGGGTGTTCGTAGGATGGCTGACGAATAAGGGCCAGGCGCGCTTGTTGCAACGCATCAGCATATTCCAGGCTCCCGAGCCGGCTGCCGGGCGATTGCTGCTTCATTTCACTAATTTTTTGATAAAAGGCGCGCATCAGCAGGGCCGTACTTCTGTCCTGCACGCTCCACAACGAAACGATTACCGAACGCGCGCCGGCAAACATAAACGCCCGCTTAAAACCCATAACGCCCTCTCCGTCCACGACCTCGCCAATACCTGTATTGCAGGCACTTAGCACCACCAGATCGCTTTTGAGAGAGAGTTCATAAATCCCGCCCATGTGCAGGAATCCATCAAACGATGAAATAGCAGCGTTCTCGTTCTGGCCGGGCGTTTCTGCCGCCGGGCTGCTGTCCCGGGAGGGCTGCTGGCTCATTCCGGATGTGTTGCCCGGGCGGGCGAGCACAATGCCGCTAAGCTGCGGGCTGCGCTCGTCCAGAACGCCATGGGTTGCGAAATGAAGCACGTCATAACTCCCGGAAAGTTCCTCCAGCAGGCGCTCTTTTGTGGCCTCCTGGCCGGTAAGCAACGTTGTTTCGCCGTAGAAATGCTCCTGCAGCCACTGGCCTTCTAAATTCGAATAAGGCAGCGGCCGCAGCCCCGCGCTTTCATCGCGAAGATAAGCCGGGAGATAATCGAAGCTGCCAAAGTCGGGAGAAGCCAGCGCCAGCGCGCGTGCCGCTTCATCAGGCCCGGAGCGGGGCGGACTTTGGCGCTGTTCTAAACTTTTCTGAACGGTGAAAGAGGGCACATAGCGAATAGTCAGCATTTCGCCAAGGTAGCGTTCCTGAAGGCGAAGCGCATCGAAGGGCAGGTAGGCCAGGCTTCCATCGGTTGCAATGGTGAGGTAGCGGCTGTTTTCCAGCATACGGCGGGCCGCTTCAGGAAACAGGCGCTCGCCGGCCGCCTCAAGTTTTGGCAGAAGCTGTTCGAGGGGCTGCCGTTCTACGATACTGCCACGCAACTCATTCACAAACTCGTCTGCTTTTGTCCCGGGGATCTTTGTCAGCCAGCTCCGGGCTTCGTCCTCAGTAAAAAGCACGGCCATGATATGCTGGCCGTGTATTCCAAGCTGCAGGCCGGCCTCTCCGGGCGCGAGTTGGCGGCGGGCTTCGGCCAGGGAGATCGTTGCCGGGGCTAAAAACTGCTGAAGTTCGGGCGTTTGGTCCAGCGTAGCACTGTAGATATTTTCGGCTTCTCTGGTGAGCTTCTCCAGTTCCCAGAGGGCCTCCACCTGCTCTTGTGGTTGGTCGGCAATACTCATTCCCGAAAGTTCGGCATCTACGATTTGGCGGCGCAGACTTTCATAACGCTCCCACTGCTGTGGCTCCATGTAGTTTTTTACGAAACGCGGCTGCAGATCAAGATCTTCTGCAAACGCCCGCGACTTATTGAGCTCCATAACGCGGAATGCCTCGGAAGTTTCTCCGTCTCCCTCCTCTATATAACGCTGTGCCAGCCGGGCATAGTAGGGACTCAGGTTCCTGAAATAGTCTGCCCGCACATCACCGGAGAAACCGACTTGCTGCCGGTAGGTATCGGTGAGCAGCAGCGCCTGTTCGGCAAACTCCATACCGCGGGCTTCGTTTAGTTCCATCATGTTAAATGCCCGGTTCCAGTATAAAAGAGGATGTATTCTGAAGCGTGGAATCTGCTCGAACAGATCGAGTGCGGCTACAAAATCAGTTTCTGCGTTTTCATATTCTCCGATAGCATTGTAATACTCCCCGCGCGCCAGGTGGAAATTTCCCCGGTTTCTGTCGGTTCCATATTCCTCAATCATGTCTTCCAGGGCCAGAATCCATGCTTCGGCCGGCTCCAGCCAGCTTTCCCGGGCATCTTCCTGATACAGCTCTACGCTTTTGCGAAGGGCACGCATATAGAGGCCAATAAGTGCCGGCTGCCGCGCGTCGTCCAGCACTTCAATGGCTTTTAGCCAGTTTTCACGGCTTTTTACGGATCGTCCTGAGCCGCTGTAGTATTCGGCCAGCCCGCTGTAGCCCCGGATAAGCAGCCCCTGGTGTCCCTCCTCTTCCGCGATTGAAATCACCCGGTCGAAGTAGAGTTTAGCAGAGCTGTGCAGCCCCAGCAGATTGCGTACAATGCCCATGGCGTAGAGCAAATCGGCTTCTTGTAAGGGGTGTGAGCGTTCGATGTAGTTTAATGCCGTGGAGTATGCACCGTAGGCTTCTTCGTATCTGCGCAGCATGCGGTGTATTTCGCCAATACTCTTATAGGTTACCGACAAACCGGTAGAGTCTCCGGGCGTCTGATATCGGTATTCGAGGCTGTTTTCGAGCGCTTCCATGGCCTGATCATACTTTCCTGCTGCTCTGTACACTACGCCCAGGTTGGTATAGTTTACGGCTTTATAGCGGATATACTCGTCGTCGTCCGTAAATATATTGAAAAGGTTTTTGAAGGAGCGGGCCGCTTCTTCATGGTTTCCGAGCGTACGGTTCAGATGCCCGTTTTCTACGTAGTAGCGATAGTTGATGGTCCAGTCGTCTGAGCGCTCTACGATTTCCCGGGCCTGCCCGAGCAGCTCTTGTGCCTCTTCCAACTCTCCCTGCTTTCGGTTGCGCTGGGCTTCAATAATCCAGGTATTGGCCTGATCTACTTCCGCTTCCCCGGCGGTGCTGTCGGGCAGCGCTGCAATAAGGGCTGAGCCCGTAAATCCATTGCCCGCTGCCTGTGCAGTTACACACGCACAGCCTAAAATCATCAAACATGCCAGTACAGTCCGTGTGCGCATTGCAGCTTAGTTTTTTATAACGTTGACGTTAGTTTTTAATCCTTATCATAAATTTAATCAACATAAGAACGGCGTACCGGCTTATGATCTACAGTATGAAAGAAAATTAACTAAATCTGCTGTAATTGCAAGGCTTATTTCAAATCTAACTCCCGGTTAAACAGGGCGTTCACGAAACGACGGCGGTCAAAGACTTGCAGGTCAACGGCTTGCTCGCCTACGCCAATATACTTTACGGGTACTTCCAGTTCGGAAGAAATACCAATTACGATACCGCCTTTGGCCGTGCCGTCGAGCTTGGTGAGGATGACCTCGTCCACGCCCACG
>JBMCPG010000019.1:0-9981 GCA_048626035.1 Cyclonatronaceae bacterium | reverse complement strand
TTCGAGCGTACCAAGGGTCTCGTAGATCAGGCCGGTTCGGTCGTAAAAGGGTACAATCTTCACCTGTGATACGGTTCCGTCGGACAGCTCTTTTGAAGGGAGTCCAGGCGCAATGGTTTCGATCTCCTCCTTTACATTATTGATTACCTCCAGCGGGTTCTCGCCATGCCTCGCTACTACCACGCCTCCAACAGCTTCTGCTCCGGCCTTGTCGAGAGCACCGCGGCGCTGGGCAGGCCCCATACTCACCCGGGCAACATCCCTGATTCGAATAGGCGTGTTATCCACAACGGCAACAACGCTCTCCTCAAGGTCCCCAACAGTTTCAATATACCCGAGCCCGCGCACGAGATACTCCGCACGATTCATTTCGATGGTGCGGGCGCCCACGTCCAGATTGCTTTGCCGCACGGTTTCGGCGATTTGCTGCACCGTAACGCCAAACTCCCGCATGGCCACCGGATCAATATCCACCTGATATTCTTTCATATATCCGCCGATGCTGCCGACTTCGGCTACGCCCTCCACGGCCGAAAGCGCGTAGCGGATCTGGAAATCCTGAATCGAGCGCAGCTCCTGCGGATCCCAGCCCCCGGCCGGACTTCCGTCAGCATCGTAGCCTTCCAGGGTGTACCAGAAAATCTGTCCGAGGCCTGTGGCATCCGGACCCAGCGAAGCTTGCACGCCATCGGGCAGCGTACCGCCGGGCAGCGCGTTCAGCTTCTCCAGAATACGCGCCCGACTCCAGTAAAACTCGATATCATCCTCAAAAATCACGTTGATGGACGAAAAGCCGAACATGGAGTTGGAGCGCACCGTCCGCACGCCGGGCAGGCCAAGCAATTGGGTAGTCAGCGGATAGGTAATCTGATCCTCAATATCCTGTGGCGAGCGGCCCGGCCATTCAGTAAACACAATCTGCTGATTATCGCCGATATCGGGAATGGCATCTACCGGAACGGGATCGCGGGGAAAACTCCCGGTCTCCCAGTCGAAGGGCGCGGTTGCCACGCCCCAGCCGGCCAGCGCCAGAAACAGCAGCAGGGCGATGAGCTTATTTTCAAGAAAAAAACGAATACTTTTGTTGATCATGATGATGGAGCCAGAACGGGTCGAAAAAACAGTAGAAGGGCGACTGTTTAGCGTCCGGGGCACGCGCGGTTTCAACGCTCAGAAAAGAGCATTGGCGGGGCAGGGTTTTCCTCAGGTGCAGGGTGATGGCATCGCGGCCGAAACAAGGTCGGATGCCATCATACTACAAAAAAACAGGAGGTTGCTGCAAGGCAGCGGCGCGTGCGGACAGACGGGCGGCGGCTCAGATCAGGTAGCTGCAGTAGATGATGCGCAGCGGCTCGGGGGCGGAGCCGTATGCTTTGGCGCGAAGGTCTTGCGATGATAATTTTTGACCGGCAGCAGGCGGATCGGCCTGATGCTGCTTCAGAAAAGAAGCGCCGGAAAGGCTGTTCAGGCTGAAATCAGACAGCAGCTGTAGCTTGGGCTGAAGCTGTTCGGAAGAAAGTTTTGAGGCGGGCAGGCCCTCGGGAAGCTGGGCATCAGCGGCGGAGGCCGTTGCGTGAAAGCAGTGGCAATCGGTCATGCCTCAATGCGTGCCGGCAGTTGCGTCGGCCAGCTCCGGGGCGATAAGCGGAAGCGCTTCGAAAGAATCGGCATCAGAATCCGGGCAGCAGTCATGGGCCGTTGGCATTTCCATCTCCCTCCCGGCCTCCATATCACAAAACGCCCACAGCGCGGTTCCGCATTGCAGCAAGGCGGGAGCACTAAGCTGAAACAGCAGCACAAGAATCAGCATTCGCCCGGCCAGCAAAAAGCGGGGTCCGGTACGCGCATGAAACAGATTTATATGTGAGCTATGCAGGAGCAATCAAAAAAACAAAAAAAAGATTCGCGGCGGTTTGGCATTCAGTACAATATGATAACCATCAAACTACCAAGAGCACAAAAATATTTTGCAACGCGTTGTGTACAAAATAAAAGCTTTAGAAAACAAACGGACTTTTTAATTTTGGGAAATAAGAAGTAGCTGGCCGGCTTCAATCGGTATAGCTATGCAAATGCACGTTTCCAAAATAGTTTTTTATGTCGAGTAATGATATTCGTCATGCGGCGACTTCCGATTTATTTACCGATTCCGACCCGCTTCCCGATCATGCTGAATATCCCAGCAATATTGGCACGCAGCGCAGCGAAAGCCTCATTCATCAGGATATCCGGGAGTCGCGCAGGTATTTAATCATTACCGGATACTCCTCGCTGGAATATCTCATTAAGACCTTCGGCAATGCCCTTGATGCCGAAGAAACGGTGGAAATTGTGCTGGGTAACGAGCCGCTCGCCCCACAACAGCCCCGCCGGATGAGCTATCCGGGCGGGGAGGGAGACACATTGCCCCTGGAAATTCGCCGGTTTTGGCTGGAACGCGGTATTTCTATCTTGCTAAACAGAGAAGTCCTCACGCTGATCGAAAAAATCCGATACGATAAAATTCGTTTTTTTTATCGTCCCAACACGCATGCGAAGATTTACAAAGGCGATACACATGTGATGCTCGGCTCCAGCAATTTTTCCGGCCCCGGGATGCGGCATCAGGACGAAGCCAACGTGCGGCGGGCATGGGGCATGGAAGGCTTCACCGAAATTGAGGCGCTGGCAGAATATTACCGCAATCGTGCTACGCCCTGGAATACGGAGTTCATAGAACTGCTGGAGCAGCTGTTGCGCGGCGTGAGCTGGCAGGAAGCGCTGGCCCGGGCCGTGGCACTCATCAAGGAAGGGCAGTGGATCGGGCAGTATCCCCAAGGCTGGAGCGGTTTTGCCGCGCCCAAGCTCTGGCCGACGCAGAAAAAAGCTATCGCACAGGCGCTTTATATTCTGGAGCGGCAGGGCAGCGTGCTGGTGGCCGACCCTACCGGTTCGGGCAAAACACGGCTGGGCACGCATCTGCTCGAAGGCCTGCTTAACAAGCTCTGGCAGCAGTCGGCGCAGTACCGGGCCCGCTACCAAATTATTTGTCCGCCGCAGGTAGCCGACGGCTGGCAGCGGGAGCTGGATCAGCTGGGTTCGACCAGCAGCATCCCCATTTCCCAGGGCATGCTGAGCCAATCGCGGGGCGATAATGAGAATGCCCTTCAGGCCTTTGACCAGCTTAAAAAAGCAAATATCCTTCTGATTGATGAAGCGCACAACTACCTCAACAAAAGCTCCGGGCGGAGTCAGTCGATTGTGGTGAACCGTGCTGATCATATCATCTTGTTTACCGCCACGCCGCTGAACCGCAGAAGCGAAGACCTGCTGCGGCTGGTGGAAATACTCGGGCTGGACAACCTCAGCGATGCCGCGTATAAAACCTATAAGCGCCTGATGAACAGCCGGGACGCGCGCACGCCCGAAAATATAGAACGCCTGCGCGAATATGTGCATCGCTTTATGGTACGGCGCACCAAGAAAGAGCTCAATGAAGCCATTTCTGCTGAGCCCGAGGCCTATCGTGATCTTTCGGGAAACCGCTGCCGATACCCTGTACATCTTCCCCGCACTTATGCCACGGCTGAAACGTCGGAGGATAAAAAACTGGCTCTGAAAATCGAGCAGGAGATGAGTAAGTTGAAAGGCATCATTTATGTGCATAAACTCCATGCTGACAGCTTTGAGCGGAGCACCCCGGAGCGGCAGCAGACCTTTCTTAAAAAGCGGATTAAGATGGGCCCGGCGCTCATGCGCTACAATATCCGCAACCGCCTGCGCTCCAGCCGTGCAGCGCTGGTGGAGCATCTTTCCGGCACGGAGCAGGCCATGAAGGCCTTTGGCATCACGCATTTCAAGCAAAAGTCCAGCGGCAACATCCTAAACACCATCGAAGAACTCCGCAATTCGTTGCCAAAGACGAATTTGGATATTCCCCTGCCGCAATGGATGCGGGACAAAGAAGCATGGCAAATGGCCTGTGATCAAGAGCGGGCTACCCTGGGGGCAATCGGCCAGCTCGCCCGCCGTATCAGTGATAGCCGGGAGCGTGGAAAAGCACAGCAGATTGCCCGGCTGATCGACGAAAAAGGCATGCTGCTGGCCTACGACACCAGCCTCATCACCCTGCAGCTCATCAAGCAATATCTGAAAGAAGCCGGCTATGGCAAGCAGGCGATGGTCGTAACCGGCAGTACTTCAACGAATAAGAAAAAGTTGAAAAAGAAGTTTGCGCTTCAGGCCGATGCCGGTCGCATGGCGGCCTTATGTACCGATGCCATGTCGGAAGGCATCAATTTGCAGCGGGCGGCAGCCGTTATTTTTCTGGATATGCCTTCGGTAATCCGCATCGCCGAACAGCGCATCGGGCGCATCGACCGCATGGACAGCCCGCATAAGCAGGTAGAAGTGTACTGGCCCGACGATTCGCCGGAGTTCCAGATGAAAACCGACCGCAAGTTTTATCACCGGCATCAAATGGTGGAAGATTTGATTGGCAGTAATATCAGCCTGCCGGAGCATCTGATTGATCGGGAGGAAGCGCGTTTTGAGCAAGACCGGCTGAGCGTAAAGCAGGCGATTTCCGACTTTCAGCAGCATCAGCAGGAGGATGCGGCCTGGGAAGGATTTGAAGACGCCTTCTCGGCGCTGAATCATCTCATTTCGGGCCAGAACCCGCTCTTGGAACAACAGATGTACGATGAAGTAGCCAAACAGCCACCGGACACCGGGCCCTGGATTAGCGTGGTAAAAACCCGCCGACGGTTCGTCTTTGCCGCCATCAAGGGTTCTGAAAACAACGCGCCCTACTGGATTTTTCAATATCAGGATCAAAAACACGCTACGGTCATTCAGGAGATGAATCGTATCATTGAGGCGCTCCGGCAACAGCTACCCGAAGCCGGGGAGCGGGAATTTGATACGACCGCGGAAGGCATCATGAAACAACATATCGACTGGCTACAGGAGCATGAACTGGATATGCTTCCGCATAAAAAGCAGAACGCCATCCGCCAGATGAAAGCCGTTCTGCCGGCCTGGCTCAAGCGTGCCAAAGCCGATGCTGCACAGCTTCAGAAGACCGTCTTCACCGCTGAGGATGCCCCCGAGCCTTCAGAAAAGCACGGCTCTCCGGAATCGTATCCGCCACGCTATGCATACTCAAAAGGCTGGCATAAAAAAGTGCATCAGCTTAATGAACTTATGGAGCAACACAAATCGAGCGGCGCGGATGCGGGCGTAGATTGGTACGAACTGGCCAACCGCTGGCTGGATGTTGCCCAGCCCCGGCTGATTCACTGGCTGGAAAAAGAGCGTAAAAAGCGAAAATACCAGGATATACGCCTGCGTAACATCGACAAATACCTGGAAAATAAGCCCATGAGCGAAGACGAGCTGGATCATCTGCTGCGTGATTTGCCCGCTCTGGAATCGGTCGAGAAACGTATTGTAAGCATGATTATCGGCATTTGAAGCCATTAAAAAAATGCTTATTCAACAGAAGAAGGCGTTTTTAGTAGCCTCATTTAATACAGCATAGGAAGGAGATTTTGGCACATCATCATCACCAAAACCACGGACACCATCACAACGCCCCGGATAACCTGCGGCTGGCTTTTTTCCTGAACCTCGGCTTTACCGTGCTGGAGTTTATCGGAGGCCTTTATGTGAACAGCGTGGCCATCATTTCGGATGCCTTGCACGATCTGGGCGACAGCCTCTCGCTGGGGGTTTCGTGGTTTCTGCATCATAAATCGCGGCAGCAGGCCAATGCTTCGTTCACGTTTGGCTATAGCCGCTTTTCGCTGCTCGGGGCATTAATTAACAGCCTTGTACTCGTTGCCGGATCGGTTTTTGTAGTTAATGAGGCCGTCGGGCGTCTGCTGCAGCCGGAAACGCCCGATGCTGCCGGAATGCTGGTTTTTGCACTCATAGGCGTGGCCGTAAATGGCTATGCGGCCTGGAAAGTAGGGCACGGAAGCAGCATTAATGAACGGGTCGTTTCCTGGCATCTGCTCGAAGATGTACTCGGCTGGGTAGCCGTGCTGGTGGTTTCGGTAGTGCTGCTTTTCCGTGAGGTTCCTTTTCTGGATCCGGCGCTTTCGCTGCTTATTACCGTCTATATTTTATGGAACGTGCTCAAACGCCTCAAGGAAACGCTGTATGTGTTCTTGCAGGGCAGTCCCGGCGATATCGATGTAGAGGCTTTAAAGCAGGATTTACTTGCCCTGGATGCCGTGGCCGATACCCATCATCTGCATCTGTGGTCGCTGGACGGCCAGGAGCATGTGCTTACGGTACATCTGCTGCTGCAGGATATTAACGGGCTTTCCGAACTCATAGAAGCGAAAAAGGAGGTCAAAAAACTGCTGCGTTCTTATCATTTCAGCCATAGCACTATCGAAATGGAGCTGGATGAACAGACCTGCTCGTTGGCCCATCATGAGCCCGCTCCGTCTTGATTTAGCTTTTACAGCTATTTATCCACTTGTAATTTTGTGCAATAGCTACATTCGTGTATTTTAAAGCGTATTTAAAACCTAACCGCTATTTAACTCCGATGTTCTATGGATAATATGCTACGCTCAGTACCCCGGCTACGGCCCGGGTTTACCTTGTTCTTTCTTTCGTCGCTTCTTGTGATGTTCATGACAAAGCCGCACGACTCGCAGGCGCAACAGCTTTCTTCGGAGCTTTGGAGTTTTACCGAAGCTCCTATGCTTCAAAGCCCGCCCGATGTACAGCCGGTCGAATATGAAAGCGTCTCTTTTGACATTAACGCGCTCAAAAGCACGCTAAACGAAGCTCCACTACAGGCCAAAGGAGCCATCACTAATAATGCGAAGGAAATAGAGCTGCCCTATCCCGACGGCAGCTTTAAGCGCTTTCGGGTGGTGAACGCGCCCATCATGCAGCCGGGACTGGCCGATAAATTTCCGGATATCCAGACCTACCGCGTAGCCGGCATCGACGACCCGACCGCCTACGGGCGGTTGAGCATCACCCGGGCGGGCGTTCACGGACTCATCACCAGCAAAGGAGAAAGCATTTACATGGATCCGTTCAGCGCCGAACAGCCAGGCTATGTGATGGTTTACGAGCGCAAAAAGCACGTGGAATCTTTTACACGCCGCGTAGGCGTAGAGCGGCACGAGCCCATAGTGGCCGATCCGCAAATTGAGGCGGCCTCCCGGGCAGCCGCCGAGCGCGCCGAACCTGCGATCAGCGGCACCGAGCTGCGCGAACATCGCTTGGCGCAGGCCGTAACGGCTCAGTTTACGCAGTTTCACAGCTCTCCCGCACGCTGCGAAACTCCCGATGAACCCGTAGATTGCGGACTCTCGGCAGTCGTTGTCGGCATCAACCGAGTGAATACCATCTATGAACGCGACGTAGCCGTAACGCTTACGCTTGTGGATAATAACGAGCTGCTGATCTATACCGACGTAAATGATCAGCCGTATGATAACAACGACACCTTTGGCCAGCTTTCGCAGAATCAGGCAAACATCGACAACGTTATCGGCAGCGCTAACTACGATATCGGCCATGTTTTTAACACCGCTGGCGGCGGCGTGGCCTCTTTAGGCTCGGTGTGCAGCAGCACCAGAAAAGCACAAGGTGTATCAGGCCTTCCGCAGCCGATTAACGATCCGTTCTTCGTAGATTTTGTAGCTCACGAAATGGGGCATCAATATGCCGCAACGCACACCTTCAACGGCTCTACCGGGGGCTGCGCGGGCAATCGCTCCGCCGTTACGGCCTACGAACCCGGTAGCGGAAGTACCATTATGGCCTATGCCGGCATCTGTCCCGGACAAAACCTGCAGTTCAATACCGACGATTATTTTCATATCGCCAGCCTGAACCAAATGACCAGCTTTGTGCAAACCGGTGCCGGCAGCAGCTGCGGCGTAACCACGGAAACAGGAAATACGCCTCCCGAAGTGGATGGGGGCGTGGAAGACCTCACCCTGCCAATCGAAACACCCTTTACACTGGAAGGCTCCGCTACCGATGCCGAGCAGGATGCTGAAAATCTGACCTACACCTGGGAGCAATACGACAGAGGGCCGCAAGGGCCGCCCAACAATCCGCAGGGCACTGCCCCGCTGTTCCGCAGCTTTCTGCCGATAGAGGAGCCCGTGCGCACGTTTCCGAATCTGGAAAGCGTTCTCGACGGCTCCAGCAGCTTTGGCGAGCTGCTGCCCGATTACACCCGCAGCATGCGTTTTCGCCTCACCGTGCGGGATAATGCCGCCGGTACCGGGGCCGTTTCTTTTGCACAGGTGCAGTTTCAGGTTGATGAAGGCGCCGGACCGTTTGAGGTGCCTGTACCCGGCGAGGGCACGCAATGGCCTTCGGGCGGAGAGGCGCTGGTGGCCTGGGATGTGGCCAATACCGATCAGGAGCCGGTTGGAGCCGAAACGGTGAGTATCATGCTTTCTACCGATGGCGGGGAAACCTTTGATGTTGCCCTGGCCGAAAACGCGCCGAATAATGGCTCGGCGGTGGTAAGCCTGCCCGCCGGCATCGAAAGCGAAGAAGCGCGGATTAAAGTGATGGCCGACGAGCATATTTTTTTCAACGTCTCGCCGGAAGACTTTGTCATTAGCGGCAGCCCGGCTTCTTCGGTGGCCAGCGTACCCGGCGAAGCCCTGGAGCTTTCCGTAGGCTCCGATGCCATCACCGAGGCAAACTTTGATATCAGCGTAACCGGTGATGCCGCCTACAACTACATGGCAGGAACAAGCGCAAACGATCTGCCCGATGGCTTTTTGGCGCTACCCGAGGAAAACATCCGCTTTGTAAACGGGGTCGGGAGTGTACCCGGCAACAGCACCGGCAGCCTGAATTTTGAGATTGATGCCGACGGGCTGGAAGAGGCCTTTTATGCCACCCGCATCACGCTTGAATCCGAGCCTGGAACCGACCCGCTGGAGGTGCTTGTGCTCATGGATATCCGCGTGGAAGCCAATATTTCGCGCCTGCTGGCTACGCCCGAGGGCTGGCAGCTTATCGGCGCGCCCGTAGAGCAAACTACGGTCGCTACCGTGCTTCAAAATTTTAGTACACAAGGCTTTCCGGGTGCCGATAATGAAGACAGCAGCCTGAATCCTTCGGTGATGCATTATACCAACACCGGGCTGAAGCCGCTGCCCGATATCGACTATGAGCTGGAAGGCGGCGAAGGCTTGCTGACTTACTTTTTCGACGATGATCTGCCGCAGTTTTTGCGCGCGACCGGCTTCACCAACCGCTCTCCCTTTGTGATGGAGCTGAATAATCAGCTGGTTTTGCCGGGTGAAGGGGCTTCCGGCCCGCCGCAAACCGGCTGGAATCTCAAGAGTAACCCCTACGATGTGGATATTGATCTGAACCGCCTCACCGACAACGATTTCACCGGAATGGACCGCGCGTTTCAGGTTTGGAACCCTCGTATTAATGGCGGAAATGGCGGCTATCTGGCCTGGAATGGCTACGATATTTATCCCGATGATGTTTCCGATACAAACGCGTTTCGCGGAGAGCTGGAGCGCTTCCAGGGATTTTGGGCGCGGGGCACCGGCAGCAATGCTCAGCTTATTTTAGACGAAGCCGCCCTCACCGCCGATGGTGAAGTTACCCCGCCCAATGCCGAGCTTTTTGCCGCGTATTACACGCTTGAGCTTACGGCCGGAGATTTCACGACCTATACAACGGTGATGTTTTCCGAGGAAGGAGCAAGCGGCGCGGATATTTACGATGCCGACGAACTCCGCCCGCTCAGCAACGATTTTGCCGTTTTTTACTCGGAAGTCAGCAGCCGGCCGCGCAATATTAATTCGCTTCCTCTCGACGAAGCTGGCGGAACAATCGAAATTCCCATGCATGTGGACGCGACCTTTGAGGGCGAGTTCACCATTCGCCTGGCCAACATTACCGGCACGGCCCGCAACTTTAACGAGTTGGTATTTACCGATCAGCTAACCGGGGAGAGCGTGAGTCTTCAGGAAGGAG
>JBMCPG010000018.1:0-10100 GCA_048626035.1 Cyclonatronaceae bacterium | reverse complement strand
CTCCCGGAATGTGTCCGCCCCGTTCGGCCTGCACATTTTCGCCGGTATATTCTTCGGGAGTGCGGGCATCAAGAATTACGGTGTTTTCATCATCCAGCCGGCCGGTGATAAATGAAATATCGCAGGCCAGGCTTTCATCATAAGATACGGTGAAAGTGCCTCTTGCGGGAATTTCGGCATCTGTAGCAAGCGGCATTTCAGCGCGGCTCCAGGCGGCAAAACCGCCGTTAAGCACCGCGGCGTTGTCGTGCCCATACAAACTCAAGGCGTAAAAAAGCCGGGAAGCGCCGAGGCCGTTGCCTTCATCGTAAATAATAACGCGCGAGTTGTTATTTACGCCAACCGTGCGCATCATATCCTGAAATTTTCGCGGGCCGGCCAGAAATTTTTCGATTTCATTATCTTCATCTATCAGGGCAGAAATACCGCCAAACCAGACAGCTCCGGGAATGTGGCCTTCGATAAAGGCTTCATCGCGCATATCAATAAGCACTACGTCGGGCTGTTCCATAAGCGCAGATACGTCTGCAAGCTCAACGAGTAAGTCGCCATTGGGATAGGAAGAGCTGGCCGGAGATTGCGGCTGAGCGTAGAGTGCGGGAGCAGAAAGGCCGGTAAATAAAAGGCCTAAAAATAAATAGAACAATGATATACGAGAATGCATGAAAAATAAGGAGACTAAAAGATTGAAGAAGGTGGACAGATACTAATATAACCTGCACAGGCGGATATTAGTTTTACTGAATTGAAGCTATTTCCAGGCTTCCGGCTATCGGAAAACCGGCTTGCCTTGTGCCTGCGCCCGGGCTCAATCATGCTCTTTGATGGTGCCGGCCCGATACGCATCGAGCAGCATATTCAAATCGTCAATTTTTTGCTGAATGCGCTTGCCGTCGTCGGTACGCCCTACGCGAATACGCTGTTTATTATGCTCCAGTACTTCCGTTTGGGAATGAATATCCTGACCTTCGTCTATGGCTTTCTGCGTAGATTCGAAGGGTTGATGGGCAGCCAGAAGCAGCCCGTAAGAATTGAAAATAAGGGTATAGCCGGCAATGCCTGTCTGCTGCTGATACGCCTCGGCGAAGCCCCCGTCGATAACCAGCAGCCGGCCGCCAGCTTTCAGGGGGCTTTCACCAGCCTTCACTTTAACCGGCACATGCCCGTTTATGATATGCCCGCCTTCGGGGTTAAGGCCAAATTCCCGCATAATTTGCTTGGCCACCGATTCTTCAGTTCTAAATTTATAATACGGGTTTTTACGTTCTTTGTGGGTGCTTTTATCAGCAATAAAATAGCGTTCAAAAGTTGCCATTTTGTGTTTTCCAAACAGCGGAGACTGCGGCCCGCTCCATAAATACCACATTGCATCCATGCCGTTTTGCTTTTTTTGGGCATCATCTTTATTAAAATACCCCTGCCGTGCCAGCCGCTCGAGTCGGTCCATAAACGTTTTGGGGCTATAATCTACGCCATCGAAGGTGTAATGCTGTAATTCACCGCGCTCGTTCATGGGAATACAGCCATGGTAAAGCAGATTTCCGTTATAAGCCAGATACATGCTGCCTTTGGAAAACAAAAACCGTATATGCTCCTGCAGGCGCTCGCTGTTCTTAAATGAAAGCGCCAGGCGCTCCATTACCGCATGTTCTTCGCTGCAAAGTTCGTAGGGGTTCTGCGGATCGATGGTGGGGAAGTGCGTATCTACAAGGGGATGAATGTTGCCGTTTATTTCGATGGTGCCCTGCTCGTAATCTATTTTATCGAGCAGCAGGCGGTCTTTCATGCCATACTGCGGCTGCCGTTTAATGATCTGCCCTTCCAGCTTAAGCTGTATAATAGTGATGGCTTTGTGCATCCGGGCCATCATTTGTTTTTCGTTTTCGGTGAAGGCGTCCGATTCTTTGGGCATAAATTCGGTGCAGGGATCCTCGCCATAGACCTCAACGGCCAGCGATACGAGCGGGAGCATGCTTATGGCATAGCCGTTTTCGAGCGTGTCCATATTAGCATAGCGCAGCGAAACGCGAATTACGTTGCAAATACAGGCCGTACTGCCGGCCGCCGCCCCCATCCATACGATATCGTGGTTGCCCCATTGGAAATCTACGGAATGATGCTTCACGAGCGTATCCATAATTTTATGAGCCCCGGGGCCGCGGTCGTACACATCACCGATAACATGCAGCCGGGCAATGGTGAGGCGTTGTATGAGCCGCGATAAAGCAATAATGAAGGCCGCTCCACGGCCGGTTTTGATAATCGAATCGATGATGCTGCTGTAATATTCCTGCCGGTTGTAGGTATCTTCCTGTTCGTGCAGCAGCTCTTCGATGATGTAGGCGAAGTCGTCGGGCAGTGCTTTGCGCACCCGGTTTCGCGTGTATTTGGAAGAATAGATGCGGCAAAGTTTGATGAGCCGGAAGAGCGTGTTTTTGTACCATTCGTGCTTGTTTTCAACCGTACGCAGCACAATAGGCGTTTTTTGATCAGGATAATAGATGATGGTGGCCAGCTCCTGCATTTCTTCGGTGCTCAGCGTTTCTCCAAACACTTCTTCAATCCGTCGTTTTATAGAGCCGGAGCCGTTGCGCAGCACGTGCAGAAACGGCTCGTACGCGCCGTGTATATCCGAGAGAAAATGCTCGGTGCCTTTGGGAAGCTGCATAATGGCGTTGAGGTTAATAATCTCTGTTGATGCGGCCTGTATAGATGGATACTGCTTGGCAAGTAGCTTTAAATATCTTAAATCACTGTCGCTTATGTACATAAAGTCGTAACCTCAGCCTATGTTGAGTATGATTGATAAAAATTCCCCGGTATCGGGCTATACCGGGCTGTTTGTGGCGCGGCGGCTATAAAAAACGCGCGTGCTAAAATTTTCTGAATACGTAGCTATACCCAAAAAAAGAATATTTAGCGTAGCTGTAGCTTTCTAAAAATATAGTATAATTATCCCAAAGGTTTATAAAAAGGGCTTTTTTAGCATTTTTACAAGATAGAAACCGTTTTTTATGCAGCTTTTGCTGCGAAGGCCGCGATCAGGAATTGATTAAACCCAATATTTCCGCCCCGACTTTTCGCTTTATGCAACTACGGAATTTAAGGGAATAAATCTGATCTGAACTTGGTTCATCAGGGAGCTTTAAGATGCCGGTAGCCGATAGTGCAGAGCAGCTCTATAGTTTTGCGGGTCATTTCTTCGGTAATTTTATGCCCGCCTGCCACGGGAACAAGCCGGGCCGCAAGCCCCGCCTGCGTAAGTTCCTGCACCGCTTTTTGTTGTCCCGTAATATCAACAATGGGATCATCTTGCCCGTGTATAGCAATAATATTCATGTGTTTGCAACATTCGAGCTGCGCCGTGCTGAATCGTTCGGGCTTGTAGCGCCCGCCCAGATTAATGACATCATTAACGTGTTTCCAGCGGCTGAAGGCAAAATACCCGGCCTGATAGCCGCCCATAGAATAGCCCAGCACACATAGCCGGTTAATTTGCAGATGCGCCCGGAAGCCATCGATTACGCCCTGGATAAACTCTGATGTATATTCGAGAGATTTCACAAAGGCGCCTTGTTTTCCGTTGTACAAATACCAGCTATAGCCCCATTTTCCGCGTTCTTTAGGCCGGCTTACGTGCGCATAAGGCCCTTGTATAAATAAATGATAGGCTTCCAGCTCCTGAAGGGCTGCCATCTTTTTTTCAAACTGTGGCAGGTTTTGCCCTGCTCCGTGCAAATATACAATAAGCGGTTTGGCACGCTTGGGACCGGTTTCAAAGAGCTTATAAGAAACTTCAACTTTAAAGGAGGTTTTTCCCGAACTTAATACTTCCATGAAGGTTTTTAGGGGCTGCTGACTTCCGTTTTGGGTTAAAAATATATGATGCCACCCGGCAAATAGAACAATACGGCTAAATTAACGCAAAAAACCCTGTGTCCAAAACGTATTCAGAAGTTCGTTTTGGACACAGGGCTGAAAAACTGCCGCAATAAAAGCACACAGAAATTAGCTGTGAACTGCTACCAATTCAGTGCGCTCTTCGGTGAAGGAATCCTCAACATGCTCCATAATTTGGGTGCTGCCGGGGACATTTTCAAGCAAGGCTTCTTCGAGCATTCGTGCAAATTCATGCATATAAAGCACCACGTCTTCGCGTTTGCGATGATCCATTTTCCGGCGGCGTTCGAGAGGGATGCGCTGCAGCACGCGCTGATCAGACAGCCGCTCGAGATGCACAATATCGTTTCGGGTAAGGCCCAGCTCCATCATCGAGGCAATAATATGATCTATCGTGAGGCCGGTAGTTGTGCAATGGTCTATGGTCTGGTCTTTCCAGTCGCCGGCCTTAAGCAAAGCCATTTCGTGGATTTTAGCCGGGCTCAGCTTGGTGATGGTCTGCGCCAGGTGCCCGCAATTGCAGCGCCCCATGTGGCACCAGTTATATTCGGCGCCCCGGCTGAGGCGGCGAGCCGTTTCCCGCAGGGCATTGACGAGCGTTATGTTTGGTTGGGTATGCATCATAATACCAGAAATTAGATGAAAAAGAATCAGAGAAAGTTAGCGTAAGAGTAGAATTCCGGCAATGGTCTAAACCACTGCCGGTAAATAATTTAAGTTATGCGGCGCTGTATGACGAAAACCATATTCGCTGCAAGTACATAGGATTTAATATGCTATGCTACGAAAATATAAGTGTTTTAGTGCATTGTTAGTACATAAAAAGAACAGCGCTGCGCCGGGCATCATTTCAACGGGGCATCTTTTATCTGCATAAAATAAAAAAGCCGTATGAGAGCTACTCCCATACGGCTTTCTAAGATCTCAAATAAAGCGTTAGTTTATTTTGCCGCTTTGGGCTCTTTGGAGCCTCTGCCTTTGGTTATAAACAGCACGAGCAAAATAAGGGCCAGCAGGCCAAGGCCGGCGGCCAGCAGCAAGTAATTTGCCGGTGGTGGTTCAGAAGCAACGCTCCAGGAACTCAGCTTACGGTCGATGGTCGCAATGTTTTCGTAAGAAAGTACGCGGCCATCAATAATGTATTCCTGCCAGCTTGTTTTTACGTCGTTGTTCCAAACGCTGGCAAAGTTCTCGTACTCCGCTTTTGCTTCTTCGCTTCCGCCCTGTTCTTCGAGCGGGCGCATGGCATCATCTATGTAGGTATTGAGCGCCGAATAAAAGGTTTCGGAGCTATCGAAGTCATTCAACGAAATATCCTGTTCTTCGAAAGAAGCGGCCAGCGAGCGCCAGACCGACTCATCGAGGCGGTTTTTCCAGGTCATCATGCGATCGTCTACTTCTTCGATCTGAGCAACGCCCTCATCGCCTGGCTCATACAACCCGGCCAGCTTGTCGCCCAGCTTTACCCACGCGCCCTCAAAAGCTTCATAATTAGCCCGCAAATTCAGAAAATCTTCGCTTGAAAGCTGGGTATGGGTATCAATAAACGAGATATTATTATCGACTACGCTGCCAATATGGCCGATCACATTATCGGTATCGGCCCGCATAGTGAAGTCTTCCTGCTCGGCGCTGGAAAGGGAGGCTAAATCCAGGTTATCGTAGGCGATATACAGCGAATCGACCAGCCCGAGAATAAATTCGTCGCGCTCGTCCAGGCGGTTGCGCAAGTCGCGGGCTACGGCGCGGTTGGCGTTGCGCGAGCGGGTCATATCGGCGAGTTCGTTCTGCAAAGACTCCGCCTCATCGTTGTATCGGTCGATTTCGCTGCTCAAATCGCTGATGCGCTCGTTCAGGCGGGTAATTTCGTCGCCCTGTTCGGCTACGGTAGCCAAATAGCTGCGCGAGGCGTTGGTTAAATCCCGCAGATTCGTGATTTGTGAGTTGAGGTCTTCGGGAAAGATATAGCGATTAATGATATTCGCATTGCCGCGATATTCGTTATTTACCCGATTAATGCGGTCGAGAAGCTGTTCGGCCTCATCTACAGAATTAAGCGTTTTAATTTCGTCGAGCATGTTTGCATACTCGCTTTGGTAGCTACGTACAATCTGGTAATCAGACTGCTGCTGGGCAACAAGCTGTGTGCTAAAAGCACTGAGCATAAACAGCAGTATGGCCAGCATGGGAATGCGTGAGGAAAAAATCATCATGATAAAAAAAGACTTTGGATTGCGTGCGTTAATGTATGAATAAAAGGAGATAAACAAAGGCGATAAGGGCGTTTGTCAGGATTCGCGGCCTTCTTTTGTAAGGTTAACCGCCATCTCGCCATCTACAAGCTGGATAAAGGGGTTGCGCTGGTTGAGCGCCGGGTTTTCCAGACGTTCTTCTCCGATTTCGATAATAGCCGTAGATTTGAGCTCATTTTCGTTGGTTTCCATCACATATACATTGCGAAAGCCGGCAGCAGTTACAAAATAAAACCCCTGGTGATTTTGAATGATGTTCACGGGCGTGCCGCCAAACTCATCGAGGCTGAGGCCTTCATTTTCGAGCATAGGCAAAACGCTGAAACTAATGCCGGAGCGCTCGCCCACTACCTCACCTTGCACGTTGGGCTGGAGCTGCTCTTCGAGAGGCTGGGCAAAATCTACGTTTTGGATGGTTACGCTACTGCCGCAGGCTGAGAACAGCAGCATCATAGAGGCTAACAGCATGAGCAGTGCAGGACTTATGGATTTCATATATTAAGGGCTTGTGGTTTGGTGGGTGTGTGATGACAAAAAGCTTCAGGCGCAAGTTTGTTGCAGCATGAGCTTTTAATAGCAGAATATCAGTAAATTGCAATATACGGCATTGCCAAAGATTTCGTACATGCAAAAAAAGTGAAATACAAGTTCTTTTATATTTAAACAATATAAACTTAAAAACTCATCAATTTGTGCGTAAGGGTGTTTTGTTTGAGCCGCCTCGCCCCGTTAAGGGCTTTTAACTCGATCAGGAAAGAATAGCCGACGACTTCGCCGCCCAGCTTTTCGACCAATTCCGTGGCTGCGGCCGCCGTACCGCCGGTGGCAATTAGGTCGTCGTGTATTACCACGCGGTTTCCTTTTATGATGGAATCGGCGTGGATTTCCACCCTATCTTCCCCATATTCAAGCTCATAGGTTGCTGAAAGAGTATCGCCGGGGAGCTTATTTGGCTTTCGGATGGGCACAAACCCGGCCATAAGCTGCGTTGCCAGCGGCGGGCCAAATAAAAACCCGCGCGATTCCAGGCCTACAATTAAATCGATATCCATAGATTTAAACGGCCGGGCGAGCATGCGGTTGGTCAGGTACAGGGTGTCGGGATCTTTGAGCAGCGGGGTGATATCTTTGAATAAAATCCCGGGCTTGGGGAAGTCCGGAACATCCCGGATTTTTTCTTTTAAAAAAGCCGTCTCAAGTTCTTCAAAGCTATTTGGCAACATGCAGTTAATAAAAAGTGGATAAAAAGTGTTTGATGGATTTTTTAATTAGACTCACTGCGTTGATGGGAACTACACACGCCTCAAAAATAATAAATTTATAGCTGAAGAGGAAAAAGCGTGCCCGATTATGTGAATATACTGAATTTAGATGGCCCCGAGCTACATCGCCATTTTATGAAACTTGCGCTTATCGAAGCTCAAAAGGCTTTTGATGCAGGCGAAGTACCCGTTGGCGCGGTATTGGTGCGAAACCGGCGTGTACTCAGCCGTGCGCACAACGAAGTAGAGGCCCGCCGCGACGTAAGCGCCCATGCCGAATTGCTGGCCCTGCGCCGGGCCTGCCGTCAGCTTGGCGTAAAATATCTTTCCGGTTGTACCCTTTATGTGAGCCTTGAGCCCTGCCCGATGTGTGCGGGGGCGCTGCTTTGGAGCAAAATCCAGCGCCTGGTTTTTGCCACCCCCGATGCGAAGGCCGGAGCAAGCGGCAGTCTTTTCAACATTACGGCCAATCAAAACCTGAACCATCAAATAGAGGTGATACAAGGCGTTTGTGAGGCTGAGGCATCGCAACTGCTGCGGCAATTTTTTGGGCAGCGGCGCGGCCGTTCATCATCATAAGCCGCAGTGCTTCTTTAAGCCTGGTAAAGATTTTTTTCGTTGATGTAAGCACGCACTGCCGGCGGCAGGGAGCGGGCCGGCTGCTTATTATGCAGCATTTTGCGCATGTGCGTCGAAGAAAGCCGGCGCGGCTCATGCTCCACAAAATGGGTGTGCTTAAGAATTTCCGGGCTAATTTCTTCTGTTTCCCGGCGGCTGTCGTAGCCCGGGCGCAGCGCTACCAGGAGCTCGGCAATGCGCAGAATATCGCTGTACCCATACCAGCGCTCGAACGAGGCCAGATTATCGCTGCCAATGCATAAGCGCCAGCTATGGCCGGGAAACTGCTGCTGCAAATGCTCGAGGGTTTTGAGGGTGTAGCTCGGCGGCGGCAGATGCCGTTCCACATCACTAATAAAAACGCGCGGCATGTTGCCAAAGGCCCGGCGCGCCATCTCATAACGATGCTCGTAGGCCGTAACTTCCCGCCCCTGTTTAAATGGAGACACCCGGCTGGGAAGCACCCAAATTTCATCGCAATAGGCGGAGTTCAGGCAAGAGTTGATAAGCTCGGCATGCGCACAATGCGGCGGATCAAAACTGCCGCCAAAGAGTCCAATCTGCCCCATAATAACGCGTTTAATTCGTAGATACGGACACGGCCGTTAACTGCCTGTACCCGCGGTCGCCTCAGAAGGCTGGGTTTCGAGCAGCCCCTCTTCGGCCCGGTTATAAAACTCTTCGGCCAGCGAGCGGTTGTCGCCGCGCGGGAAAAGCTGAACATAGGTTTCGTAGGCCTCAATGGCTTCTTCGTAGCGTTCGGGCTGCCGGGCGCGCACGCTGTTATCGGCGTAAATGACGTAGGCGCGTATTTTATTTGCCTGCGCACGTTCGGCCCATTTTGTTTCCGGAAAGCGATCTACGGTAATATCATAATACACGGCGGCCGCGCGATAATTCCGCAGGGTGATGTACTGCTCGGCGGCCTCAAAACGCTTGCGGGCGAGCTTGGCGCGCATCTCATCAATATAGGCGATGGCTTCATCGGCCTTGGAATGCTCCGGGTGGCGGTTCACGAAAAGCTGAAACAGTTCGATAGATTCGTAGGTATCGGATTGATCCAGGTTATAACGCGGGCTTATCTGGTAGTAGCTCAGGGCTTCCTGAAATTGTGCATCGGCCGCCCGCTCAGAACGCGGAAAGAACGTATGGTAGCGCTGATATTCGGCCGCGGCAAGCAGATACTGGCGGTTTTTATAGTAGCTCTCGGCCAGCAAAAACTGCGCCTCCTGGCCAATATCGGTGCCCCGCCCGATCGTAATAACGGTTTCAAAAGAGCTCGCGGCATCACCATAACGCTCGCGGTCGTAGAGGGCTACAGCTTTGTCGAAGGCTTCCTCCAGCGAATCTCCGGAGCGTATCTGATTGCTGCTGCCGCAGGATGAAAACAAGATGATGGAAAATACGAGCAGGCCGAGGCTGGCAATAAAAGGGCGTTTCAAAATAAAGATCAAGTATTTGTTAGGGTGAAAGAATGGGAAAAAGGAGTGTTTTACTAAAAGCTGAGACATTTCTACCGGCCAACAACGTGAGCTGCCCGCCTATGTTTTAATCGCTGCTATTCTTGTAGGTTCCCATAACAGCTTAATGCCGCCGTTCTTTGAGCATTTCGATGAGTTGCAGTAACGCGCTTTTGTAACGACTCTGGGGGAGCGTTTTGAGGACTTCATGGCAGGACTCGTAGCGCTGGCTGATTGCGGCACGGGTGTCGGCTATAACGCCGAGACGGTGATAGGCTGCGATAACGTCTTCCACTTCGGCGGCGGTAGCATCGGGTTTTTGCAAAATTCTGGAAATCCTGTCATAGTTTGTTCCGCTGGCCCGCTGCAGGGCGAGTATGCTTAAATAGGTTTTTTTGCCTTCATAAATATCCCCGCCGGGCCGTTTGCCAAAAGTTTCAGGGTCCGCGATGGCATCCAGCAAATCATCCTGAATCTGAAAAGCCGTGCCGGCCGCGAGTCCCAGCTTCCCGGGCTCTTCAATAAAGGCGGGGCTGGCACCGGCAACAAGCCCGCCGAGCTGCAGAGAAGCCCGGATGAGGGCCGCTGTTTTGCACTCAATCATGTAA
>JBMCPG010000017.1:0-10637 GCA_048626035.1 Cyclonatronaceae bacterium | reverse complement strand
CTTGAGCGGCAGCGCGTAGCGGGTATCGTAGGCTTCCCAATTCCGGAAAGGGGAATTAAGCACGGTGGTTACAATCACCGGCACGTCTTTTTCGCGCAGATGACCGGCCACCAGCGCGGCATCACGGCCGCCCAGAATGATGATTTCCAGGCCTTCGGAGGCGGCCCAGGTAACCGCATCCTGAATTTGCTGCACTTCGTTCGCATTTACGACAACAGGCATTTCGCCTTCGAAAAGCGGCATCATGGCGTGCAGCCGGGAATCGAAATCGTGATGCGGGGCGCTTCCGGCTTCCATCGCTCTACGGGCCTGCCGGTAGGCGCGGGCGCTGTCGAAGACTTCCTGAAGCTCCCCGAGCTGCTCTGCATACCGCTCGTCGTTGCGCGCGTTGGGCCAGTTCATCACCATTCCAACACCAGATTTCAGCGTCATTTCTTCCCACGTCCAGCCGTCCATCATCATAGCGGCCGATTGCCCCGAAACCAGCCCGCCGCCGGGCGTTGTGATCGAGGTGAGCACGCCGGCCGAGCGCCCGATGGCGATATGGCGGCTTTCTGGATTAAAAGCCTGCTCTACGCGCACATTCGGATTTACCGGGCCTTCTTCAGCAATATCGGTGGTCATGTTTACTGCGCCGATTTCATAAATGCCGATCTGGTTCCAGGCATCGATTAAGCCGGGATACAGGTGTTTGCCGGAAAGGTCGCGCCGCTGCGTTCCGGGCGGGTAGCTGTCGCTGATGTTGGTTCCGATGCGGGTTATAACGCCGTTTTCAAATAAAAGGCTTCCGTTTTCAATCACCTCGCCGGCCATGGTATGGATGGTTGCGCCTTCGAGGGCAACAGGGGCGCTTTGTTCGGGCGCCGGTGTGGGGGCCTGCGCGTGCAAAAGCCCAAGCGGCCCGAGCAAAAGCCCGGCCAAAAGCACGGCTTGTTGTAATATTTGTGATGGCATCATGCTAAAAAAATGGGTTTGGGATAAATTCCGGGCTTGGTTTAAGGCTCGTTCAGTTAGCTCAGCAGACATGGAAAAAATGGATAGATTCATGATTAATCCTCCAGAATGAGCTGAATGAGCTGTTCGCGCTCTGCTTCTACTTCAAGGCGCATGCGGGCATCCTCTTCGAGATCGAAATATTTGCGCCCGTCGATCCAGGTTTGTTCAGCTTTGGTAAAGGTTGAAAGCGGATCGCCGCTCCAGATCACAAAATCGGCATCTTTGCCAGCTTCCAGGGAGCCTACGTGCTCTTCGATGCCTAAAATATGGGCCGTATCTATGGTAACCATCGCCAGCGCATCTTCCGGCGCAACTCCGGCGCGCACCATTTTGGCGGCTTCCCAGTTCATGCGGGAGGCAATCTGGCTGTTGTCGGAGTGCAGAGAAGTAAGCACGCCCGCTTCACGAAGCAGCCGGGCGTTGTACACGGTGGCATCATAGGCCTCAACTTTAAAGGACGACCAGTCGCTCCAGACCACCGCCCCGGCCCCGTGAGCGGCAATTTCGGAAGCTATTTTGTAGGCCTCAACAGAGTGGTGTAAGGATTTTACGGTAAAGTCGAACTCTTCGGCAAGTCGCATCAACGCAAGGATTCCATCCTGCCGGTAGCTGTGGGAATGCACAAGCAAATCTCCGTTTAAAATATCGGCCAGGGCTTCGAGGCGCAGATCGCGACGCGGCGGAAGGCCCTCGCCGGTGCGCTCCCAGCGCTGCCAGCGGGCCTCGTAATCGCGGGCCATGCGGAAGCGGTCGGCAATAACTTCCTGGGTGCCCATCCGGGTTTCGGGATAGCGGTCGCTGCCTACGCGTTTAGGGTTTTCGCCCAGCGCAAACTTTACCGTACGCGGAGCGCCTTCCAACAAAAGCTCGTCGGAGAGTGCTCCCCAGCGCATTTTGATCTGCACATTTTGCCCGCCGATAGGATTGGCCGAGCCGTGCATTACGTGCGCGGTTGTCAGGCCGGCGAGCTGGCGGTACATCCAAATATTATGAATGTTGAGCACGTCGGCCATCCGGACTTCGGCTGTAATTACGTTGCCCATTTCGTTTATGCCATCAACGCCGGAATGCAGGTGCGCATCGATCAGGCCGGGCGTAACGTGCTTGCCGGTCGCGTCGATTTCCCGGGCGTTCCGGGCGGAGAGATTTTGCCCAACGCGCGTTACGCGGCCGTTTTCAACCAATAAATCCGCGTTTTCGATGATGCCATCGGGACCCATCGTCCAGATGGTGGCGTTTTTTACCAGCAGGCGCTCAGGCTGTTCCGGCAGGGCGGGGCGGCCGTATTCCATGGCCGGGCGCAAATCGGCCAGTTCCATCGAGGCAAGCTGTGCTTCGGCTTCGTCGTTGGCTTCGCTTTCGGGTTGCTCCTCGGCATCGGCGGCGGCCTCATCTTCTGTCCGCTCTGCCCGCCACTGCGTACGCGATTCTCCGGCTATTTCCGCCCAGCCGTAGAGCTGCTGTCCGGATAAAGATGCAGTGAGGCGAACCGGGCCGTTCAGGCCTAAAGCGCTGCCCGGAACATCTACCCTCAGACGACGCGCCGCCTGATCGACAGCCACGGCCATTACGTCTATTTCTTCTTCGTTTATGAGGAGCTGCCCTTCCAGATTACCGCCTGCTGTGCCCTGCAGGCGCAATGTGCCGTCGAGGCGGGCATCGTCGGCGGTGATGGCCCAGCTTCCGGCCGGCTTGATGAGGTCCACATCATGTATTTTATACCGCTGCCCGTCTATCCAGACGTCGGCAATCTGCGTGCCGGACTCAAAAATATCGCCGTCGGCTACGATGAAATCGGCTGCTTTTCCGCGCTCCAGGGTGCCATGCGTTTGCGAAATGCCCAGCAGCTCGGCCGGATATTGCGTTAGGGCCGTAAGCGCGGTTTCTTTGCTGAGCCCGCGCGCTATTGCTTTCCGCAGATTGGGCATAAACGTGCCGGCATCTTCCAGACCATGAGTAGTCAACGCAAAAGGAAGGCCGGTTTCGGCAACACGTGCGGGGTTTTCCGGCGCAAGATACCAGTGCCTTAGCTCCGCCATGTTTTGGTTAAGGGCATCTTCGGGCGTTTCTACATCGGGCGTTTCCGGAAAATGGAGGGGCAAAATAAGCGGCGGGCGCTCATCTGCGAGCACATCAAGCAGACGATACTCGTGGCCGCTGCCGCGAATCCAGGGCTGGATATCCTCAAATTCGTCGGTAATGCGAAGCGCGCGCAGGAGCTGCTCGTCGGTGCCGACTTCAAACAAAACCGGCTGCTGGCCCCGGGCGGCATCATCTAAAGCGGCAAGAGCGGCGTTGGTTTCCGGCCGCTGAAGCCCGGCCGGGTTTTCGTTATATGCCTGATGGGCGCCGCGATACCAGGCGGCATCATAGAAAGTCTGCCGGATAAGGGCGATCACGCCAATCGGAGAAGTCGGGTAGGTAAAGCCAAACCGGCCGTCGCGGTTCATGGATACAGCCTGTGCAACGCCGGGACGGGTAAGGCGGTCGGTAGCGGAGCCGTCGGCCAGGCTCATCACGGCGGCCTGCCCGCGAAAAATGCCGACATCCGGCACGGAAAACGCCTGCGTGAAGCCGGCCGCCCGCAGCGCTTCGGTTCCATCCTCATCGCCGGTGCTAAAGCTGCTTTCGGCCCGGAGCTGCGCGCGAATCTGTTGATTCCAGGGCAGGTTTCCGTTTTCCAGCTCAATTTCAGCATCCTGCATTCCGAGAGCAGAATGGGCGTCAATAAAGCCGGGATATATCGTTTTATCCTGCAAATCCCAGATGCGCGCATCGGCCGGAATCTGCACATCAGTGCCGACCGCTTCAATGCTGCCGTTGCGAATTATTAAGGTAGCGTTTTCCAAAACGCGGCCGGGTGCGGCTACAATTGTAGCATTTGTGAGGGCGTGTACGGCCGGGGCGTTTTCTTTGATCCCATCGACCGGTGTGGTAGTGCTTTGCGCCCTCAGTGCCGGCGAAAATGCTGCAAGGCAGAAGAGGATTAAAAAAAGCGGCCGTATGCCGGGGCTATACAGCCATGCGTAATATATTTTTTTCATGCGTGAAAGACCAGTTAACAAATTATGTTATGGAGGAAGTGCTGCAAAACAGCTTATTTGGGCAACTTATGCGGGCAGTTCAGACTGTGTAGTTACCTTTATGAATTGAACATAAGCATGATGCGCCAGTATTACAGGATAGCGAATTTAAAAAAAGACCCCGCATAAAGGCGTATTACGCAAAATAATGTAAAAAAAAATAATTCAGTGGGCGTTTCTTGATGCTGCCCAATTTTAAGCAGGACAAGCTTTTAAATTTAAGTTCGAAAATCTTTTCAAGATTTTGCCGGATATACAGATAAGCAAACACGAACGATCATACATATAAAAAAGTTAGTTTATTTGTACGTTAATTAAAACATATTCACTAAATAAGGGACGGTATTTATGAAAAGTATTTTTCAAACTTCAGATTATCTGATTATAGCAGCAGCACTTTTTTCTATGATTTTATCTATTGTGCTGTGGTTTTCTGGCAGCAAAGCCGAAGGCGCCTTTGTAGGTATCTGGGTTCCTTCTATTCTCGCATTCGGCGTTTACTTTAAACTTGCCGTTATGCGTAAAGAAGGGATCTTACGCTATCAAAATATGCAGCGAAGCCAGACGCAGCAGAAGGCGCACGCCACTACTTCCGCCACCAATTCGTAGCATCCGATCGTACCCATTATCTGGCCGGTAACTCTCATTCAGATTTTACAAAAACGCTCAAAAAACCGACTGTAGGCCTTCCCGAACTGTTACACCTTATGATGAAGCCGCCCGATGCAGATGTTATTCTAAACAGATCAAACATATCCATATAACTGGCAAAAACGAACGGCCGGCCTATCGTAATACCGAGGATAATCAAATGTTCTTTTAAATTTATCGCTATTGCAGTTTTCTCTTTTCTTCTACCCCCAAACATACAGACTACGAATTATGGAAAACAGTACCTTATTTATACTTGGAATTTTAGCCACGGTAATGCTGCTCGCCGGCTTTGGCTACACCATAAGTGAATTCAAAAAAATGGAAGATCACCCTGAGAACTATCGGCCGGAATATGATGAAGACGACATTCCGCCCGGCAGTAAATAAACACAGAAGGCAGGATTTATTTGGTGAAACAACAAAAAAACAGGCCCATAATTTGCTTCTAATGCGCTAAGTCTTATCAATCCTTACCATACCATTCCCAAACAAAAAATGCCCGCAGTCGCTCAATATGAGCTTCTGCGGGCATTTTTTGTTTTAGTCTTTTTTATGATGGCTGACGCAGGGTTAAAAAAGCACCGGATTTCCGTACGGAAAGATTTCCTTAAAACGGGCTTCAGAAGCTTCAGACGCGTTGTATAATCTGTATTATGTTAAGTAAGTCGAAAAAGCGTTCTTTTGCTTTGCCATACATAAGGGCCGGGAGTTGACGCCATAAAAAAACTCCCGGATAAGCACTGCTGCGCTCTTCCGGGAGTTTGGTCTTCAGGATACCGGGCCGCCTGCTTATTCTTCAGAAGCCAGTTTCATGAATTCGGTCATGCGGGCTACGAAATCGGAGGTCGATTCGAGCTGGCCCTGCGTGAGCAGCGAGCCTTCATAGAGTTGCCGGGCATAGAGCTTTACGCGCTCGGTTTTTCCGCTATCCAGCATTCCGGCCAGGTTCTTGATAAGCGGATGCGCCGGGTTAATTTCAAAGACGCGCTTGGAGGCCGGCATTTCCTGATTCATCATTTTCATCATGCGCTCCATGTGGCTGTCCATGCCTTCTTTGCCAACGGTGAGCGTCGCGGCTGAGTCAACCAGGCGCTTGGAAGAAACGACGTCTTCAACTTGATCGCCGAGCTCTTCGCGGAAGGTGCCGATAAGCTTGTTGAGCGCCTCGCCGGAAAGCGCGTTTTCCTGCGCTTCGTCTTCGCCGTCCAGTTCGATATCAGATTTTTCGATGCTCTTGAACTCTTTTTCTTCATACTTCATCAAGCCCGGCACGACGAACGAATCAACGGGTTCGTGCAGCAGGAGCACTTCCACATCTTTTTTCTTGAAGTATTCCAGGCGTGCATCGTTGCGCAGTTCTTTAAGGCTGTCGCCGGAGAGATAGTAGATTTCCTTCTGGAAATCGGGCATGCGCTTCACGTACTGCTTCAGCGAAATCATCTCATCATCGCTTGATTTCGTGGTCTGGAAGCGCAGCAGATTAATGAGGCGGTCGCGGTTTTCAAAATCTGAGTTCAGGCCGGATTTAAACAGCGGCCCGAATTCTTTGAGAAAGGTTTTAAAGTTTTCCGGCTCGTTTTCGGCCCAGTATTCAATCATGCCCAGAATTTTGCCCACCAGCACGTTGCGGATTTTATCCATCACCGGAGAATATTGCGTTACTTCGCGCGAAACGTTCAGCGGCAGGTCTTCGCTATCGACCAGGCCTTCGACAAAGCGCAGATAGTCGGGCAGCAGCTCTTTGCAGTCTTCCTGAACAAATACACGATTCGAGTAGAGCTGAATAGACTTGAATTCTTCATTCTGGAAGAAATTTGGCTTGGCTTGTTTGGGCACAAAAAGCAGCGCCTTGAAGTTCATGCGGCCTTCCAGGGCCAGGTGCAGATGATCCAGCGGATCGTTGAAATCGTTGGATATGAACTTGTAAAACTCGTTCAGCTCCTCATCGGTAATATCATTTTTATTCTTGTGCCACAGCGCGCCTTTTTTATTGATTTCCTCGTCTTCCAGCACAATCGGATAATCTACAAAATTGGAGTACTTTTTGATGACCGACTCTACCCGATATTTGGTGGCAAAATCTTTGTACTCATCGCGCAGGGTAAACGAAATTTTGGTGCCGCGCTCGCTGCGTTCGCCTTCTTCAATCGTGAAACTTCCTTGTCCACCCGACACCCAGCGCAGGGGCGTGCTATCGGGCGTGGCGTGCAGGGTTTCAACGGTAATTTCATCGGTTACCATAAAGGCCGAATAAAACCCGACGCCAAACTGCCCGATCATGTTGGCATCTACTTTTTTACCCTCTTTTTTCTGCTCGCTCATCTGCTTGATGAACTCCAGCGTGCCGGAGCTTGCAATCGTGCCCAGGCGATCTACCAGCTCCTGCTCGGTCATGCCAATGCCGGTATCCTCAATCGAAAAGGTTTTCTTTTCTTCATTCAGCTCCAGCTTAATCTGCAGCGGCAGTTTTGGTGAGCGTACGTTTTGCTCAGTAAGCTGCATGAAGCGCACTTTGTTCAGCGCATCAGAGGAGTTCGAGACCAGCTCCCGCAGAAAGACTTCCGGATTTGTGTAAAGGGAGTTAATGATGAGGTTCAGCAGCTGCTTCATTTCTGCCTTAAACTCGTACTGCTTTTGCGTGCTTTCTTCAGCCATGTATGTATCCTGTAATTTTATGATGGATGGTTTACGATGCTTGAAACAACCGGCCTGCGGGCCTCTGCCATGCGGGCCAGCCAGTTTCAGCGCTTAGTTACGCATCTGTATTCTGCAAAGTTAGTGCCAAAACAACGCGTATAGCAGTTTTGGCAAGCGGCGGGCCGGTTTTAGTATGATGGCTTCAGAACCCGGAAAACGCTGCTGTGTTATAACCCTCCAGGTATATAACAAAAAAAGGCCGGCTCCTTCCGGATGCCGGCCTTTTGGACTGTAGAATGCATGCCCAAAGGCTAAGCTTTAACCCTTGCGACATACACCCCTAAGAGTCGCCCGAGCGGAAAACCTTTCACTTTTTTTTGAAGTTTTTTTAAAAAATATCGCGCTTCCCAAACCCCTCTTTAAACAGGCTTAAAGAAGGTTTTGGAGCCGCAGATGCTTTCATCATACTTTTATTTGATGTGCTACGGCAAATTTCCGGACATTTTTTTTGTCAGGAAACGTCTTTGGGCGGCGCTGGAATAAAAGCACCGGTGCGGCGCACATCATTTTTGAAGCCTTCTGCCTTTCCATACTTTCAGAGAAGCTCTATTCTGCTTATATTTGCCTAATTTATATTCAAATATAAAGCTTAGAAATGAAGATTTGCCTGATTACGAATCCCGATGATGTTAGCCGCCGCCGCGTAGTGCGGCGTTTGGGCGATTCTATTTTAGAAAAACAGCATCAAATCGTGCTTTCCAAACCTCTGGCAACGCTTCTCGCTAATGATGATGACAACGAGGGCACGGGGCAGCGGCTCGCCGAAGCAAATGAGCAGCAGCTCAGCATAGCCGCCACCGAGCAGGAGGCCGCGTCCCGCTGCGATGTGATGATTGCCGTAGGCGGCGATGGCACCATGCTGCACGCCGCACGCCTGGCAGGCCGCTCTGAAACGCCCATACTGGGCATCAACAGTGGCCGGCTGGGTTTTCTGGCCGATACGCCCATGCACCGGGCCGAAGAGGCCCTTCACCATTTGGTGGCCGGAAACTGGCGCAGTGAAAAACGTTTTGTGCTGCAGGCCAGCAGCCAGGGCAGCGAAACAGCCCATTATGCGCTCAACGAATTTTTGTTTTCCAAGCACTCCGGCGTTTCCATGATTACGCTGGAAGTCTATTGCGACGGGCGAAAAATTAACACCTACTGGGCCGACGGGCTCATTATCGCAACGCCCACCGGCTCAACGGCCTATAATTTATCGGCAGGCGGGCCCATCATTCTTCCGGAAACCGAAGTAATGGTCATTACGCCGGTTTGCCCGCATGCGCTTACCACCCGTCCGCTGGTGCTCCCGGCTAACCGCTGCATAGAAGTGCGGCCCGTGCCGGCCGAACAAGAGCTTTTGTTCTCCAACGACGGGAGAATCTGCGGAACCGAAGCGCATCAGCTGCGCGGAATTGAAATTACACGAAGCGACTTTATGATACATCTCATAAAACTGCCGGGGCAAAATTATTTTCAGACGCTTCGGTCGAAGCTCATGTGGGGAATGGATTTACGCAATTAACAAACGCGTCAAATCTTTGGCTCGCACGGCTTCATCCAATATCTTATACTATCACCTGAACACAACCTTAATATTCACTCACAATTCCACTTATTATGAAAATTACAGTTGTAGGAGCCGGGGGAAATGTCGGCTCAACCGCCGCCCTGACCGTCGCCCAGCGCGATTTTGCCAAACAAGTAGTTGCCATCGATCTTGAGAAAAAAGACGGCGATAAAACCTTTTATCCTTCTAAAGGCCGTGCGCTCGACCAATGGCAAACGGCCCCGATTCACGGCTTTGACACCCATCTGATGGGAAGCGCCGATTATGCCGATACCAAAGATTCGGATATCTGTATTATTACCGCCGGCGTGCCGCGCCGCCCCGGCATGAGCCGCGACGATTTGCTGAGCATTAACGCTGGCATCGTCGAAAGCGTAACCAAAGAGCTGGTTAAGCAATCGCCCAATACTATTATTATAGTCGTTTCCAATCCGCTTGATGTGATGACTTATGTATCCTGGAAGGCTTCCGGTTTGCCCGCCAACCGCGTAATGGGCATGGCCGGCATTCTCGATACGGCCCGGTATCGCGCCTTTTTGGCCGAAGAGCTGAGCGTTTCTCCCAAAGACATTCAGGCTCAGATTCTGGGCGGCCACGGCGATACTATGGTTCCGCTGCCGCGCTACACCACTGTTTCGGGCATTCCCGTAACCCAGCTTATCGCCAAAGACAAGCTGGATGCCATCATTAAACGAGCCAAAATGGGCGGCGGCGAACTTGTTGGCCTCATGGGCACTTCGGCCTGGTACGCGCCCGGCGCGGCCGCCGCACAAATGGCAGAGGCCATCGCCCTGGATCAAAACCGCATTTTCCCCTGCTCCGCATGGCTGACCGGCCAATTCGGCGTAGATGAACTGTACATCGGCGTGCCGGTAAAATTAGGCAAAGACGGCATCAGCGAAATTATTGAAATCGAGCTGAATGAAGAAGAGCAAAAGCTCATGGATGCTTCCGCTACAGCTGTGCGCGGCGCCGTTAAGGACCTCATGCGCATTCTGGAAGAAAAATAATCCTGATCGAATAACATCCGATCGCGATAGTTCAAAAGACATCTCAAAAGCCCGCTTCTGCCCAGGAAGCGGGCTTTTTTGTTAAATAGGCATTTTTAATGCGAAGCCGAATTCAGTATCATGGTAAACTTGTTCAGATTTCAGCCCGGCTGCGGCTTCTTTTCATTCACTACCTAATACTCTCCGGCAAGCAGGTTAGGCCCTGTTTGCCTTCATCATGTTCATATGCTACAACGTTTAGAAGAATTAACCGGCGCATTTGCCAGCTTCGCCTGGGGATTGCCTTTAGTGGCGCTACTGGTTGGCGGTGGCGTATTTTTTGTGCTAATATCGCGCTTCAGTCCTTATTTATACATCGGGCACAGCGTAAGTATCTTAACCGGAAAATACGATGATGAGCACGCCGAGGGTGATCTCAACCACTTTCAGGCTTTAAGTGCTGCACTGGCCGCAACCGTGGGCATGGGAAATATTGGCGGAGTAGCGGTTGCCATCACCATGGGAGGACCGGGTGCTATCTTCTGGATGTGGGTGAGCGCGCTGGTGGGCATGGCCACCAAATTTTTTACCTGCACACTGGCCATCATGTATCGCGGAAAAGACAGCGAAGGGAAAATGCAGGGCGGCCCGATGTACGTAATTCGT
>JBMCPG010000016.1:0-10723 GCA_048626035.1 Cyclonatronaceae bacterium | reverse complement strand
TTATACTAAAGGCAAGCATTTATGGATGCGCAATAATGCTTCCACGATGGTAAGTCAGCTTGTAGATTCTACCGCCATTCTCAGTATTCTTTATTTTAGCGGAAATCTGGGCGAAAATATCGATGGTCTGGTTCCGCTTCTGATTTTAAACTTTAACTCGTATCTGTTTAAATTTCTGGCTGCTTTATTCGATACGCCCTTGATTTACCTGGGCGTAAAGCTGCTCTACCGCTTCGAAGAAGACCCCGAAGGCTCCCGGCTCTACAAATAAGCCGGAACGCAGAAGTTATAGCCGGCTATCTGCCAAATTTATATTCCAGGGTCGTGTAAAAACTGCGCGGCGGCGACGGAATGATGCCCGGGCCGGGATAGCCGGTCGCCCGGCGGGTAAAGTACCAGCTATCCAGCAAATTATTGATACCGGCTTCGATCTTGAAACGTTGCCAGGCGTAAGAACCCGACACGTCCATCACGCTGTAGGCCGGTATTTCGCCCCGGATACCGCTCTGGTTATCGAAGGGATTCTGCTCCGCGTTGGAGGCGTCCGTAAACTGCTTCGATACGTGCGTATATTGCAAGCTTGCGCGAAGGCTTTTGTAGCCGGCATTAAGGCCGGTTTTAAAATTCAAAAGCGGCACAAACTCGACCTGATTGCCGTCCACGCCGGAAATTTCAGAATCCAGATATTCGGATTTTGTGAAGGCCGTATTCGCAAAAATACTAAGGCTGAAATCAGGAGTGTTCTGAAAGAGCAGCGGCCGCAGGTTTACTTCTATGATGCTTTCTATGCCATACATGAAGGCCTGCCCGATGTTGCCGCGAAAGCGCACCACCCGGCCGGTTTCTTCGGCTTCACCATCTGTATTGAGGCGCGTTTCGGCACGCAGAACTTCGCCGATGCGGTTGTCGTACATCAACCCGAACACGCCTACATCATAGGAAATGCTTTCGCCAAAGGCGCCGCGGATGCCCGCATCGGCCGTAAAGCCGCTTTCGTCGGTGATATCCGGATCGACCTGAAATGTGGGATTCACCACCCGCAGATCCGCAAAGGTTACCGAGCGGTAATTTTGGGAAACATTGCCGTAGAGCTCAATTTCGGGTTTCGGCAGATAGCTGAGTCCGGCGCCCAGGAGCACGAAACTGCGCTTAAAGTCCCGGTCGTCCTCAAAGCTGCGGTTTTCGATCGGGTTTCCGGCCAGATCAAAATTGACGCGTTTGAAGCTGCCACGGCTTTGCGTGTTGATGTATTCGAAGCGAAAGCCCGGCGTGATGGACAAATTATCGGACAAGTAAAAGATGTTTTCACCAAAAACAGCCAGATTCCGGTTGGGATAAACAAAATCAGACTGATTCGGATAATCGGGAAATTGCTCATCTACCAGCCCGAAATCGGCCGTTTGCGTAGCTGGGCCGGGCCCTTGCCGGGAAGTGTTTTCCGAGCGGTAATATTTGGAGCCCATCAGGAATACGGCATTTCTGCCGCCCAGGCGGTAGCGATGCAATAAGCGCAGCTCACTGCCCCAGTTGTTGAATTCGCCGAGAATCAGGTCGCGAGGCGCAGTGGGATCATCTTCCTGCGAAACCCGGTTGGTACGAAACCCCAACGACTTACGGGAGGCATCCAGGCCGAAAAACATCATGCTGAGCTTGGTGGAAGATGAAAACCGGTGCTCCAGCTTTGCCGAATACAGCTTCCAGTCTACCCGGAACCAGTTGCGCTCGCGGTTACTGAACTCCAGATCCCGGTAAAACTGGGCATCGGTAAGCCCGCCCGGCTGCTGGGCGAGATAGTAGAGATAGGTAAAATCTGCCGATACCGTGGTGCGCTCGCTCAGCTCATAATCGCTGTAGATATAGGCATTTTGCGAATCAAACCCGGAATTAGGGCGGAAGCCATCTCCCTGCTTGTAGTTGAAAAATCCATAATAGCCCAGTTTTCCGCTTGTACCGCTGATGCTGTTGAAAGAGGTCAATAATGCATCGGAGCCGACCGATTGCCGCGTGGTAAGCAGGAAGTTTTTATCGCGCTCGGGCTTCTTCATTTTGAAATTGACCAGCCCGCCAAACTGTGTGCCGTATTGAAGCGAGGCCGCCCCGCGAATCACCTGAATTTCGTCCAGCGCTTCGGCCGAGGGGGTGTAGTAACTCTCGGGGTAGCCCAGCACGTCGGCGCTGATATCATAGCCGTTTTGCCGCACGTTGAAGTTAGATGTCCGGTTCGGATCGAGGCCGCGGCCGCCGATATTGAGCTGCAGGCCGGCATCATTCGATTCATAAATATTGAGGCCGGAAACCTGGCTGTAAATTTGCCGCGCATTGTTCCCGGAGGTGTTAATCACCATATTTTCCAGCTCTACGACGTTGTTTTTCTTTCCTGCAAAAATGGAGGTTCCTTCCACTTCGCGCAGCCGGCGGGTCGAAAAAAGCTGGTCTTGTTCGTCGGTAAACACTACTTCAGACATCTCCCCCGAAAACGGCTGTAGCTCGATGCGTAAATCCGTTATATCTTTTTCAAGAGTGATGGTTTTCTGGACCACATCATACTGCAGTTTGTAAAAAAACAGCTCGTAGGTTTCGGCCGGAAGATCATTGATTTCGAAGTAGCCGTTTTCGTCGGTTACGTATGATGTTCCGGCTTCATTATCATAAATGCGTACCTCCTCGAGCGGCTGCCCGCTTTGCCCATCTATTACATAACCGGAAAGTTGATGCTGTGCCTGCGCGCCCATCGCCAAACACGACAGGAATAGAAACATGCTAAAGGCCTTTAATTTCATCATTGAAGGGGAGTAACCAACTGCGATGTTTAAATGAGGGTTGTATTTTGGTGAGATCTACGGCCGGATCAACGTAAGGCTGGCTGCGGCGGCCGTTGAGGGCTACGTAGCTTTCGACATATATTTCGGGGTTTTCTATGCCCTGCTCCCGGTAATGGGCTTCCAGATGGTGGGCAAATTCGAGAATAAAATCTGGCTGCGTAGCCATTTGTTTTTCCTGAAAGCGCGTGAGGAACTGAGTATTATCTACATAAAACTTCTGGCCGTTTTCGGGGTTTACGACCTTAAACTGCGCATAGCCGGCTTTTTCGATGAGCATGACCCGCCAGGAAAAGCGAAACCCTTCTTCGGTCCAGAATAATTAACCGGGATACAGCACGTGCCGAAACGGGATCAGCAGTTGCAGGGTAAAAAATACGCCTACGAGCACAAGCGTGGCTTTGCGCTGCCAGTTGCGCGGAAAATGCCAGCTTCGGGCGTTATCAAAGCGCGCTTTGGTGATGCGCAGGCCCGCCGACAGTTTGTCAAGTATTTTATGATGCAGGCCGGCATCAAAGAAAATGAGGGCGCTGCCAATCATGATGAAAGGAAACATGCCGATGGGAAACAGCACGCGGGTCATTACGTGGAAAACGACGACCAGTACAAAGGCAAACACGCGCGTACGGCGGTATAAAAGCAGAAACGGGATGCCCAAATCGTAAATCGCGCCGCTCCATGCAAAGGCATAATGCACCCAGGGCTGCTGTAGCAAATCTCCTAAAATCGGAAGCGAATATTTAGCCGGCAGCCAGATTTGCAGCGGCATGGCTTCGAAAAGCCAGTCGGAATTCAGCTTGGCCAGGCCGGCATAAAAATATACGATTCCCAGCAGCAGTTTGATGGCATCGATACTCCAGCGGGGAATGTATTGCGCGCGCAGGCCTTTGTTCCGGTAGGCATCGAGCGAATAATACGCGTTCGCAGGCAGGAACAGCATCAAAAAGCTGAGAATGCTGATGAAATAGTAATGATTGAGGTAGGTGGTTTTATCCATTAGCTCGATATAGGTGAAGCTAAGGAAAAACAAAAGGATGGAAATACGATATTTCCATCCAAGCGCTACCATCAGGGCCGATAATCCACAGACTACGAAAATCAGGTAGGTCCAGTCGCCCAAGGGCTGAACCCACCCGAATCCGTAGTAAGAGAAAGCGAAATCCGGCTCAATATACAGTTTGTATATCCAGCCATGAGCCGCAAAGCGGATGATGCTTCCCAGCATCATAAGTCCGAATATGATGCGGAAAACAGCCAGCGGCGCGGCATCTGCCGTACTTGATAAATAGTTACGAATACTTGAAACGCTCACGTTTTAGTCACCGTCGGCATCCACGTAATCGACATTGATGTTGAGGGCCTGAAGCATATCAACCTTTAAATACACGACGTTTTGCTGGAGCGCATCGTAGGTTTGCAGCATCATGGTGTTGTCGGTTTCAACCTGCTCCACGAAATTATCGTTGAGGGCGTCTGCCTGGGTGCGGGCAACATCAAACTGGTCATTAATGGTTTCCGAGAGCTCGGTTCCGTCTCGCATGGTATCGAGGTAATCAAGATAATCGTCGATGCCCAGGCCTTCGGTTTCGCTGGCGTAGTGCGTTCCGTTAAAAAAGTTGATGCTGGCCGTAAGCCCCTCGTGCAGCAGTGCTTTGGAAAATTCCTTGCTGTAGTAGCCTTCTACATGCGTGCTCAGGGGCGAGCCGGAGAATACGCCGGCCGGGATACCTACTTTGCCCGCGCGGAGATTTTTTTCATAATAGTAGATATAGTCGTTCACCATCATATCGAGGGAGGAGTTGGCTCCGTTGCCGGAGTTGCTCACAAATGTATCGCGATAGCCGGAGGTCCAGTTATCGAGTACTTCTGTGGTAAGCCCGTCGATGCGCTCGGTGAGATCGGTCAGATACGTGAGGTAATTTTCGGCGTTGGCGTTGGTGGTATAAAAGGCCAGCAAATCGGCATCGCTGTCGGCCAGGCCGAAGAGCATATAGTCGAGGGCGGGGAAGCCCTGGCTGTCTGAAAATGAAGGCAGGGTCAGGTTGTAGGAACCGGCCTCAATGCTTCTTTCAATCTCCTCGGTATCGGTAGGATAAAGGTTCATATTATCCCGGTAGCGCAGATCCATCGCCTGGCCCATTTCAAACATGGAAACGTGCTGAAAACCCATATAGGCGGTTTTCCAGCGCTCGCGCAGGGTCTCAAGATTTTGCTGGGTAGGGTCGGCTTCAAAAGCTGCAGCCGAAGCATGAAGCGCTTCAGTTTTTTCCGAAAAGTCGGTAAACGACGGAATAATGATGTTATCGGCCCAATTTTCGAGCAACGCTTCCCGGTCGAAATCATCAACATCAGGGCCTGAAGGAGTATCGTCGCTACAGCTCCAGACCAGCAAAAGCGTTAATATAAAAGCGGCAATTTTTTTCATCTTAATAATAGTAGTAGTAGTAGGTGAAAGCAAGAATTGCCGGCACCCTTAAAAGAGTGCCGGCAAAATAGAAGTGTTGCGTGTTATAACAGCTTATTCGGCGGCTTCGGCTAAAGTAAAGTCGAAGCGATCAGCGATATTTTCAGAAAGCTCATCGAGGGTATCCATTTCCAGATCCCAGAGGCCGTTGGGGCCATCGCCGAGCAGATCAGCGATCATGGCTTCGACTTCCTCGTGGGTCGCATAGGGCTGATCGGTTCCGGGCACGCGGGTAAACTGAAGGCTGTAAATGAAGCCGTATCCTTCAGCAAGCGAATGGAAGGCAGAACCGGTGGCCCCATCTTCAAACTGACGCTTTGCTGCCTGCAGGTAATAGACGGCACGAATGGCAATTACCTCAGAAATTTTCTCTTTGATGATGTCGGCTTGCTCGTCGCGCACTTCATAATCGCCGGCTACAATTGCCGCCCGGCCGAGTTTGAACGCCTCAAAAATTTCGTCGGCATAGGTTTCGAAATCTTCGTCGCCGATAACCCGTGCTACATATTTATTCAGGAAAATATCGTCGCTTCCTAAAGTTGCATTCGGGTTGGCCGGATCGGCAGCACCGCCGTACAGGTAGCCGTAAGCTTCGTCCCATTTGTGCTCCATGGTTGTATAATTGCTGCCCTCTTCGGTGCGGCCGGCATCGTTATCCTCGCGGTTGCTGCCCGCGTCGAGTACTGCAGGACTCAGGTAATTATTCAACATTTGGTCGGCCATGAGCGCACCAAGCATGCTTTTTGCAACCATCTGATCGTATTCCAGGCCCTGTGCGTTTATGTA
Source organism: Cyclonatronaceae bacterium (assembly GCA_048626035.1). GTDB lineage: Bacteria > Bacteroidota > Rhodothermia > Balneolales > Cyclonatronaceae > Cyclonatronum. The sequence goes on along the minus strand of JBMCPG010000016.1, from coordinate 4,654 downwards.
GCGCTCGCCGGAGCCATCGGCAATCTGACCAGGCACGCCGGGCTCAGCCAGCTGATTTTGGTTTGGAAATACTTCTTCCACTTGCTTAACCATCCAGGTTTCAAACTCGTTCTTGATTTCAGTGCTCAGGGTCGCATTGGAGACAAAATAATCGGTGGAGGCAGCTACTTTGCTTCTCAGGCTAACACTGGAAGTGTTAAGCTCCTGGTCCGAGAAGGGAGTAACATCATTGCCGTTTTCATCCTCGTTGCGATACATTTGCAGCAGCAAATCTTCGGTGGTGTTGTCGAAATCGAGCATGGCCGAAAACAACTCATCGCCCATCTTAAGGCGGGTGGTTTGGCCCGTAAAGGCTACGGTAGAAGCGCCATCACGGGTAAATTCATAGCTGGCCGGCACATCTATACCCGGATCATCGTCGTCATCACTGCTATTGATGTCGCAAGAACTCAGAATGAATAGTGCTAAGAACAGGAATGCTAATACTTTAAAAGATTTCATATACAAAATTAGACAAGCGTTATTTTTTAGAGTAAGAAATAGAGTAATTGTTGTTCTAATGTTAATCTAATCTTATTTAGACTACACCTAAATTAAGAGCAAAAGCCATGCTACTCAAAATATATTTTTTGCTTATGCTGTATGATGATCCCCCTTTCGCGCGGGTTCAAGTTTGTTTTCAGGAACCGGCCGGGAGCTTTTTTTAAGTAAATAAAACTATTTTTATTAATGCTTTATGTTTTCAAGGCAAGCAGGCTTCTGCCCTATATTCTAAGCTTCGTATTAAAAATACAGAGCTTCAAAAAAAAAATTTTCATGACTACTTAAGCAAGAAAAAGCCGGGCCGCCGGAAAGGCTCTCAGGCTTGCCATCCCGCCGCAGATTCCTTTTTCATCTCCAATTTATACATCTATTTATATGTTTTCTATCTCTTCTGATAAAGCTTCCTCCGGGGAGCATCGTATTGAGAACACCAGCTACATGCTGAAATACATCCCGCCTGAACAAGCCGATGCTTTTTGGCTGCCCGCCGCCGCCGATGAAGCGCTGGCATTCTGGCATAAACAGAGTAAAACTGCCCGTATCCCCATGGGCTGCATCTGGTTTTGTGAAACCCAGGCCGGCGGCGGACAGCTCGGCACATCAGCTCATTTTGATACTTCGACGCCAGGAAAAGCCCCAAAACTACACGCTGGAGTCTGCGGGAAGGCTTCCCTGCACATTTTAAAAAAATCGGAACAAGCGATACATCTTTCGGGCCTCTTGCAGGATGTGATTGAGCTTTGCGAGAAGTCCGGATTTCCGGTAGAGCGGCCGCTGGGCATCAGTCTTCATGCCGAAAACGTGGCTCTGGAATACGGGCATCAGCATAGCAACGGCCGGCCGCAGCAGTATGATGAAGCCGAAGCCGCTCAGCTGGATAGCTTCGGATTTTTATTTCGCAAGCCGGAGCATATTCCCCGCGATGATGCGCACATCCGGGCGGTATGCGAGCATATCAGCCGATTTCCTGCTGGCGGGGGCGTGTATGCCTGGCTGTACGGAAAAAGCAACAATCCGGAAATAAACGGTCAGCCCGAGCCGGAAACGCTGCTTCACGGCCCGACCGAGATCCGTATTTACGTGCCCGTTCGCCGGGCCGATGCCGCCGACACCGCCTTTCCGTAGATGCTGAAGGCCGGCTATATTTGTGCCTTTGTTTTAAATACATCAACAAAAACTTTTAGAGAATAATGAGGCAGATGAAAGCGCTTTTTAGAAAAAAAAAGCCATTTATTTTAGGTTAACAATAATTTAATCATAAATATTTATGGCATTTAAATATTATATCATTACTTTATTAGCAGTTCATGTATAAGAAGTTTTGAATATAACAGTCGAATCAAATAGAAAGGCACGTACTTTGAAAAGGGCGTGCCTTATTTTTTTCAGAGAACGAGCTAAACATTCCGTTTGTTAGAAAGAAGCGGTGCAGCACCATACAAGTTTTCGTGCATTCTGCGCTCTATTGTTCCTTATTCTTTATATAGCTCTGCGCTGTCTTGTCTTCCAATACCTCTCCTTTCCAGCAATACGCCCGCATTCTTGGCTATGCGCGGCCCTATCTTAAGCGGCTTATATTTGCCCTTCTTGCTTCTATTTTTGCAACGGCCGTGTGGCTTGCCGTACCGCTTGGCCTGCGGGAACTGCTGGATGCCGTTTTTGACAATGGCAACCGGCAAACGCTCAACACCATCACGCTGATACTTATAGGTCTGTTTCTGGGGCAGGCTTTTTTAGGATTCTGGGGCCGTTATGCCCTCGATTGGGTAGGCGAGCGCAGCGTGGCCGATTTACGCAAAGAAATTTATGCTCACTTAAACACGCTCAGTCTCAGTTTCTTTGCTAATCAACGGCTTGGGGAAATTACCTCGCGGCTTACCAACGATGTGGCCGCCATCCGCGAGGCGGTTACCGATACGCTCACCGAATCCATCACACAAACCATTACGCTAATTGGCTCGGTTGTGCTGATGGTGTATTTGAACTGGCGCTTAAGCCTGGTCATTTTTGTAACGGTGCCTTTAATAATACTGGCAGTTAAATATTTTGGCGGCATTATCCGGAAGTTTTCCAAAGAGGTACAGGATCGGCTGGCCGACACCACCTCTGTTGCGGAAGAAGCCCTGGGGGCTATTCAGTCGGTAAAAGCTTATGCCCGCGAGCCCTATGAAGTAGAGCGCTATCATCTTAAAGTTGAAGAACTCTTCAGCACGGCCCGCAAACGGGTTTTATACAGTAATTTATTTTGGTCGGTCGTCGGAGTGCTTTTTCTGAGCACGATGATCGCTATTTTCTGGTATGGCGGAACCGAAGTTCTGGCCGGACGATTAACAGCCGGCGACCTGGTAGCCTTCATCTTTTTTGCCTTCAATATTGGGCGCTCGCTGGGCGGTATGGCCCGGGTTTATACGGTATTCAGCAGTGCTATCGGGGCATCGGAGCGCATTTTCGGGCTGCTCGATACGCCGCCTGAGATTACCGACGCTCCGGATGCCATCACCCTGCCCGCCGCAGAGGGCCGTGTGCAGGCCGAACATCTTTCTTTTTCGTATGATGCCGGAGCCCAAACGCCCACCTTGCGCGATCTTTCCTTTAGCTGTGCCCCCGGCGATATCGTAGCCCTGGCCGGCCCCAGCGGAGCGGGAAAAACGACGCTATTGAATCTCATTCCACGATTTTATACGCCAGACGAAGGCCGCATTTTAATTGATGGCATCGATATAAGCCGGGTAACTCAGCACTCGTTGCGGGCCAATATTGCCATAGTGCCGCAAGATGTGCAGCTTTTTGGAAGCACCATTATGGAAAATATCCGCTACGGGCGGCTCGATGCCAGCGACGAGGAGGTCATAGCCGCCGCTAAATCGGCACAGGCGCACACCTTCATTATGGCACATCCCGATGGATATCAGGCGCTTATCGGGGAACGGGGCATCAAGCTAAGCGGCGGGCAGCGGCAGCGCATTTCCATTGCCCGTGCCATCCTCAAAAGACCCCGTATTTTGCTGCTCGACGAGGCTACTTCCTCGCTCGATTCGGAGTCGGAAGCGGCCGTACAACAAGCACTGAACCATCTCATGCAAACCTGCACCACGTTTGTAATTGCACACCGGCTCTCGACCATCCAAAACGCAACCACGATTCTGGTGATGGAGGCCGGTCGCATTGTGGAGCGCGGCCCCCATGAAGTCCTTATGCAACAAAATGGGCTGTACCGCCGCCTTCATGATATTCAGTTCCGGCGGGAAGCCGAGGCGCTTTAATCGTGATTGGGGTGCAAAACTTATTTATGTTCAAATAGAAATACGGCAAAAAAAGCCCCCAACGACCTCTATGCGACAACATCTTTTATTAATTATCGGCTTTGTACTCTTATGGAATTGTGGCGCAGCATGCTTATTGGCGGGCTGGCCCACGGCATGTGGTTGCTTTGCGTGCTTATTTCGCTCAATGACGGCGTTTCTCCCGGTATTGTAGCACTTGTAGTAGGGCTTCAACCTATGACGACCGGCGCTTTTTCGGGTTTTGCAACCGGCGAGCGTACCTCCCGGCTGGGCTGGGCCGGCCTGCTGGTGGGCTTTATTGGCGTGGCCATTTCGGTAGGCTTTCGCCTCGAATCTACCGATGAGACCTCGTTATTCAGCTATCTGGTTTTGCTGGTTTCGGTTGGCTCTATCACTGTGGCAAGCCTGATGCAGCGCCGTATTGAGCTTTACAGGCCCAACCTCCAACTCCCGGTTGATGCAAGCCTGTTTTACCAGAGCCTTGGCACGGTGCTGCTGGTAAGCATTCCCGCCGTGTTTGAAGAAAGTTTAGCTGCCGAGTGGAATCTGTCGTTTAATTTAACCATGATCTGGCTTACCGTAGGCGTTTCTATTGGGGCTTATGCGTTTATGTGGATGCTTTTGGCACGTATTGATGCCACGCGGGTGGCAAGTTTGTTTTATCTCGGCCCGCCGGTTACCATGCTGATGGATTGGGTCGCCTTCGGCAATATTCCTCAAACAACGGATTTTGTGGGCCTTGCGGTCGTTTTTACGGGCGTTTTTATAACCTATTTGCCTCCACCTTCAAAAAAGAAAAAGATGTGATGAACGAACCCGCGTGCCGT
>JBMCPG010000015.1:0-10819 GCA_048626035.1 Cyclonatronaceae bacterium | reverse complement strand
GCTTAATAATGTATTTAACGAGCTATACGAAACCAACGGCTACACTTTTGGATTTATAGCCGGCGGCGAAAACCAGCGTTTCAATTACTACTATCCGCAGGCCGAACGCAACCTGCTGGCCCAGCTCCGCCTGGAGTTTTAGCCCCGCCTCATTTTTATTGGTACTACCTGGAAAGCCTTCCCGGAACTCTTTCGGGAAGGCTTTTATTTTCTATACATACGATTTATGAAAATCCAATCGGGCGGCATCAGACCCAGACCTCCCCGCCGCCAGGCGCTATTTCCTTTGCGATTCCGTATATTCTCATCTTGCTTTGCTTTTATTTTTTAGTCTTTAATTCTACATGAAGCTTTTCCTGCTGAGAACTCTTTCCGGCGTTTCGGTATTATGCTGCCTGCTTACGATCATGGCTTTCTTTCTCCCGGCGCGGGCGGAAACAGCCCGGCTTTCTGTACCGGTGGCCGATTCCTCAGACGTTGAGCCTTATGCTTCCGGCCGGTCGTTTGGCGGACACCTGCTCGCTCTGCCAGCCTACGCCTTCGACCTGATTACCCGGCCCGTGGGCTACGGACTGCGGCGGGCCGAAGAAATTGCGCCCAGATTACTGGAAGGCGAACGCGGCGATTATGGCGTATTCCCCCTGCTTGAGCTGGGCGGCGATACCGGCGCGGCCTTCGGGCTGCTGGCTTTTCACAACAAGCCGTTTCGGGATACGCACAACGCCCGTATTGAGGCACTGTTTGGCTCGCGCGAATACAATGATTTTCAGTTCGAATATCGCATCAATCGGTTTTTAACCCCCGGTGGCCGCCTCGATCTCCAGGGCACCTATGCCAACCGGCCCGACCGTGCCTTTTTGTTCGGCAACAGCGCCGATTTTGAAGACCGCAGCTTTTACGACCGCGAAAACACAGAGCTGAGCCTGCGCTACACCTACCGGCTCAGCGCCCGGCACAGCCTGCGTCTCAATACCGATTACCTGAGCCGCAACATCACCCGGAGCGCCCGCGATAATGAAGCCGGCGTGCCCGCATTTCCGGCAGACTTGCGCAGCAACAGCTCTATTTTTTCCACAGGGCTGCTCCTGCGCCTGGACAAGGCCCGTGGCCCGAGGCGCATCGTGCGGGGTAACCGGCTTATCACCAACCTGGAATGGAGCCGTTCGCTAAGCAATACGCGCTATCATTATCTGAATTACACAGCCGAAGCCCATCAGTTTCTGCCCGTTCCGCTGCTTCCCGAAAATCGCCGACTGGCCTTTAAAGCCCGCCTGGAAAAAGCCGAACCGCTGGGAGAACGAGATATTCCGTTTTATGAAAATCCAAGCCTGGGAAGTTCCGAAAGCCTGCGCGGGTTTTCAACCGACCGCTTCCGCGATTCCGGCGCGCTACTGTTCACCCTCGAATATCGCTACCCTATCTGGGACTTTTCGGATATTGTTTTATTTGTTGATGAAGGCCAGGTCTTTAATCACTTTTCGGATATCAGCCCGCATCGCTTCCACGCTAGCTACGGGATCGGGGTTCATCTTATTTCTGCTGCCGGCCTTGCGTTGCGCTCCGAAGTAGCCTTCAGCCGGGAAGACTCGCGCTTCATTTTGCTCATTTCGCCTAATTTTTGAATTCCGCCATGCGCATTTCTGCCCTGCTTTTTTTATGCATAATGATGGCCGCCTGCTCTTCTTCCCGGCCTTATACCACCGGCAGCATCAAAACCTTTGATCCCGATACTACCCGCATCGCCGAGCCCGCCGAAGCCCCCTCCTATCAATACTGGGACCGGATCGACAACACCGTGTTTTATCAGCTTAAAAAGCCGCTCGATCTCAACCGGGTATTCCGCTCCGTTGGTGCAAGCCTGGGGATAAACGGGCCAAAACAGGCCGATAACGTAAATATGCTCGATGAAGTGCCGGAATCGAGCTGGTACACCTACCGGCATTACTACGAGCCGATGAGCACCGAAGCGCTGGCCAACGGCCCCAACACGGTAGTGCCGGACACCAGCGGAAGCTGGACGATATTTTCGGCCAAGCTGGAAGGCGCAAATCCCGGCTTTTTTGCCGAAGATGCGCGCGGAAACCGATTTTTAATCAAGTTCGACGGCCCGCAATATCCCGAACTCACCAGCTCTGCAGAAGTTATCAGTACGAAAATTTTCTACGCCGCCGGATATTTTGTTCCCGAATCTGTCATCACCTATTTTGATCCCGATAAAGTAAAAATCGGCGAGGGGGTGATGGTTGAGGAGGCCGGCAAAGAGCGCCCGATGACCGAAGACGATTACCGCCTGATTGTGGATGACAAACCCCGGAATGAGCAGGGCAATATCCGCGCGCTGGCCAGTAAATTTGTGGACGGCCGTCCGCTGGGGCCGTGGTATTTCCAGGGCCGGCGAAAAGATGATCCCAACGATCGCGTAAACCACGAGCACCGGCGCGAGCTGCGGGGCATGCGCATCATCAGCTCCTGGCTGAACGACACCGACCGCCGCGATGCCAATACTATGGCTGTTTATACAGATGACGGCTACCTTCGCCATCTGGTTCAGGATTTTGGAAACACGCTGGGAGCCAACGGCGGCGGTATCCATAGCCCGCTTCACGGGCAGGCCTACATGATTGACCCGCGGTATATGCTTCTGTCGGCCGTTTCCCTGGGAACCGTGGTGCATCCCTGGGAGCAGATTGAGGCCGACGACTATATCCCGCATCCCTCGGTGGGCTATTTCCGCTCCGATATCTTCCGGCCCGGGCGCTGGGTGCCGGTACATCCTATTCCGGCGTTCGAAAACATGACGCTGCGCGATGCGTTCTGGGGCGCCAAACATGTGATGAGCTTCCGCGATGAAGATATCCGCGCGATTGTGGAAACCGGCGAACTCAGCAACCCCATGGCCGAAGCGTATCTTATCCGCACGCTAATCGAGCGCCGCGATAAAATCGGCCATTATTGGTTCAGAAAGCTCAATCCTATCGATAAGTTCAAGGTGAAGCGCGACGGGAATGACGTGCACTTCAGCTTTTCCGATATTGGGGTCGAAAGTGGTATTTTCAGCGCCGGCAACACCCATTATGAAATCGAAGCAGAAACCTTGGAGGGTCCTTCATTTTCGGATGAAGGCCGCGTTGCCGCGCCACGCCTGGATATAGGCCTGCCCCCGCCGGAAGCCGGGGCACGGCAGGTGCTGCGCTTCGAAATCCTCACTCATCGCCAGAATATCGAAACGGCCGGGCAGCGCGTACGCGTATATGTGGTAGAAGATGCCCGCGGCCTGCGCATAGGTGGCATTCAACGCGAAGAATAAATCATATATATGGCTCGGAAACTACTGCAACAATTCAAAGAAAACTTTTTTGATATCGACCCGAAACAGTGGCCCAATGTTTTGATGATGGCGCTGTACTTTTTTTTGGTGATCGGTATTTTTTGGGTGCTCAAGCCCATGAAACGCGGTATTCTGGTTAATTTATACCAGGAAACGCCGCTGGTGCTGTTCGGAAGCAACTTTGCCGGTGCGGAGGTAGAACAGCTTGCCAAAGTTGCGAACATGCTGGTAGTTTATGTATTCGTGATTGGTTTTACCCTGCTGGCCAGGCATTTGCCGCGCCAACAGATGAATCTGGTGCTTTGCTCCTTTTTCGCCGGCCTATTCCTGCTGTTTTCCTTTTTCGTGAACGCTCCCGGTGAAACTACCGCCTGGTCGTTTTATATTTTGGGAGACGTGTTCAACTCGGCGATGGTAACGTTTTTCTGGGCCTACTCCAACGATTTGTTTACCTCACAACAAGCCCGGCGCAGCTATGGCGTAGTGGGCCTGGGCGGCATTATTGGCGGCATTGTCGGCTCCAGCGTGGTCGCTGGCCTGGTAGATGAGCTGGGACGCGACACCCTGCTGCTGGGCAGCATTGCGCCGCTTTTGGTGATGATCGCTATCGGCTACTGGGTTCATAGCCAGAGCTCGGCAACGCCTTCTGCACCTTCCAAAAGTCCGTGTGCCGAAGGGCGGGAATGCACCTCCGCCTTCGAAGGCGCCCGGCTGGTATTTCGCTCGCCCTACCTGCTCACGATTGTGGGAATTCTGGGCCTCTACGAAGTGGTTTCCAACATTGTGGATTTTCAATTATCGGCCATTATTGCTTCGGAAATCTCCGGCGACCAGGAGAAGGACGCTTATTTTGCGTTTGTCGGGCAGATTACCAGCGTGCTCTCGCTCATCATACAGCTTTTCTTCACCAGTTTTGTGATGAAGCGTTTTGGCGTAGGCATTGCCCTGCTGTTCCTTCCGGCCGCCATCACTCTGGGCGCGCTCGGGTTCCTGATCGTGCCGGGCCTGCTGTTCGTTACCCTGATGTCGGCCAGCGATAACAGCCTGAATTACTCGATTAACCAGTCGGCCAAAGAGACGCTTTATACCCCGCTCGATAAAAATGCAAAATATAAGGCTAAAGCTTTCATCGATATGTTTGTGCAGCGCTTTGCCAAAGTGCTGGCCGTCGGCCTCAATCTGGGCGTAGCCGCCGCTGTAGGCCTGGAGCAAGTGCACTGGCTCTCGCTGGCCGTGCTCGTTATTTTGACCCTTTGGATTTTACTTGTGCGCTACGCCGGCCGCGAGTTTGAAAAGAGGGCCAGCCGGGAAGCGCAACAGCCCGCCGCTACTACGTAATATGAATAAAAAACAGTTCATTTTATGATGATATCATCCGCTCCTTATCGCTTGTATATACTGCTGGCAGCCCTGCTGCTCGGCCTCGGCGCGTGCAGCTCCTCAAAATATGCTGAGCTGGATGCTCCCGAACGCCTGGCCCAAAGCGATGCCGCCCGGCAGCCCGAAGCCTATGGCTATTCTGTGTTTTTAGTTGGCGATGCCGGCGATGCCGGTCTTGATCCGCTTCCGGGAACTCTGCGCGTGCTGCGCGATAAAATGCAGGAAAGCAGCAGCCCCGGCGCAATGGTGTTTCTGGGCGATAATCTCTACCCCGACGGCCTGCCTCCTGAAGATCATGAGCGACGCGCCGAACTCGAGCAGCGTCTGCTGGCCCAAATTGAGGCGGTGCGCGATTTTGAAGGGCCGGTTTATTTTATAGCCGGAAATCACGACTGGGCTTCAACCGGAGAAGCAGAGCCGTCGTACGTGCTGCGGCAGGAACGTTTTATAGAAACGCATCTGGATAAAGGCAACAGTTTTCAGCCCGATAATGCCCTTCCCGGGCCGTCCGTCGTTACCTTAATTGATGAAGAGGAAGCCGCAGGCCCCGGCTATGACATCCATCTGATGATGATAGATTCGCAATGGTGGATACATCCTGACGAAAAACCGCTGCCCGACGGCACCGAAAGCGAAGACGAGGCCAAGGAACTCCTGCTCGAGCGCATAGGGAATCACATGGAGGAACTTCAGGGGCAGGAAGTGCTTTTCGCCCTGCATCATCCTTTATACTCCTTCGGCCGGCATGGAAGCAAATTTCCCCTCAGTACGCATCTGAAGCCGCCTGTATTCGGATCTTTATATGCTTTTTATCGCAGTACGGTGGGCTACCCGCAGGATATCAGCCATAGAAATTACTCAGCTCTGAAAGAAGGTATTCTGGACGCCGCCGCCGGCCATGATGATCTCATCTTTGCCTCGGGCCATGAGCACAGCCTGAGCTTCATTCCCGTACAGAAAAACGGGCGGCAGTATCATCAAATCGTAAGCGGATCGGGCACGCGGAAATCGTACGTGCGCAAAAAAGACGGGCCGGTGCACACCTTTGAAACAATGGGGCTTGCGATATTGAGATATTATCCCGACCGCTCCAAACGCATTGAACTTTATACTGATGAGGGCGAAAAAGTGCTGGATAAAGCCTTTCTCAGCCGTTGAGATGGCGGCGGCTTGCCAAGGGGTTTTTTCGGGTGCGTCAATTGTAAAATGCGGGCAATCTTGCGTATCTTTGCCGCGGCTTCACAAGTGAGCAGGCGGTCGGGGCATTACGGATTTGGAAGCGGACTATGCGCTCCACAGCCCCGGCTTCGGGTCGTTTTGGCCCATCATCATTCAACTACAATTAAGGAATTACAGCATGTTAATAGGTGTCCCCAAGGAAATTAAAACCCACGAATACCGCGTAGCGCTACTGCCTTCCGGCGTGCATGAGCTGCGCAAAAACGGGCATGAAGTGTTTATAGAAACCAACGCCGGATTGGGAAGCGGCTTTCCCGATGAGCTCTACGCCGAAGCTGGCGCAACAATCCTGGAAAAGGCCGAAGAAGTCTGGGCGAAAGCCGAAATGATTATTAAGGTGAAAGAGCCGATTGCGCCGGAATACGGCCTGATGCGCGAAAATCAAATCATTTTGACCTATTTCCATTTTGCCGCCAGCAAAGAACTGACCGAAGCGGTGCGGCTTTCGGGGGCTATCGCTATTGCCTACGAAACGGTTGAGAAGCTCGACGGCTCGCTCCCGTTGCTTATTCCCATGAACGAAGTGGCCGGGCGCATGGCCGCCCAGGAAGGCGCTAAATTTCTGGAGCGGCCGCAGGGAGGCCGGGGCGTGCTTCTGGGCGGAATTCCCGGCGTTCGTCCGGCTAATGTGATGGTCCTCGGCGGGGGCATTGTAGGCATCAACGCGGCCAGAATTGCGGCGGGCATGGGCGCCAACGTAACTATTTTTGATATCAATTTGTCGCGCCTGCGCCATCTTGATGAAAACATGGCCAAAAATGTAGGCACGCTGTTTTCTTCGGAAGTCAATATTCGTAATGCCTATAAAGAGGCCGATCTCATTATCGGGGCGGTGCTGATTCCCGGCGCGGCGGCTCCCAAGCTCATTCGCCGCGAAATGCTTTCTGAAATGCGGCCCGGCACCGTTATGGTGGATGTAGCCATAGATCAGGGCGGCTGTTTTGAGACCTCCAAACCAACCACGCACGATAACCCTACCTATTTTGTAGATGATGTGCTGCATTATTGCGTGGCCAATATGCCCGGCGCGGTGCCTTATACTTCTACGGTGGGCCTGACGAACGTAACGCTTTCCTATGTGCTTCAGCTCGCTAACAAAGGCTGGGTGAAAGCCGTGCGCGAAAACCGGGAGCTCGAATACGGCCTTAATATTGCCTGTGGCAAAATCATCTATCGGGATGTAGCCGAAGCCTTTGATCTGGAATGGACCCCCATCACCAAATTTATGGCCTCGTTCTGAGCTACGCTCCGGATGCCATCATCTTAAAAAAAAGTTTGTCAAAACCCTCGCACCGAATGATCCGGAGCGGGGGTTTTTTAGTATCCGTACCGGCATACCGGCGCTCTTAACCTATCTGCGTTTACAGGTTATTAAAAGCAGTTAAGATGCTCATAAATTCGGCGTAATAGTTATTTTAGCAAGTAAAACGAGCCCTTAGCCCTTGCATAATGAATGTTGTTAAAGATACGATAAAAGAGGTGGCCTATGCCGTATTTCCTATTGCGGCGGTAATCGTGCTGCTGCAGTTCACGGTTATTTTTTTGCCAATGGAAATGTTCTACACCTTTTTAGCCGGGCTCGGGCTGGTTTCCGGCGGGCTGGTCTTTTTTCTTGTCGGCGTGCATCTGGGACTTCTGCCTGTAGGCGAAATGATAGGCTCGGCTTTGCCCCAAACGGGAAAGGTATGGCTGGTACTTGTATTTACGTTCATTTTAGGGTTTTCCATAACCGTGGCCGAGCCCGACGTATGGGTACTGGCCGGATATGTGGATCAGGCTTCGGGCAGCATCATTCCAAGGAGCTCGCTAATTTTGGCCGTTGCCCTGGGCCTGGCCGTGTTTGTTACGCTTTCGATTGTTCGCATTATTACCGGGTGGTCCATCAACTATTTCCTCATCGGCGGCTATCTGCTCATCTTCGGGCTCATCTCGCTGCCGGTTACCCAGGCGTATTTTGTCCCTATTTCTTTTGATGCCGGCGGCGTAACAACCGGGCCGCTGGCGGTGCCCTTCATTCTGGCCTTTGGCGTTGGTATAGCCTCGGTGCTGGAGCGCAAAACAAGCTCGCAGGACGGCTTCGGGCTGGTAGCACTGGCTTCTATCGGGCCGGTGCTGGCCGTGCTTATTCTCGGCATTATTTATGAAGTTCCGGCCGATGTGGAGCTTTCCGATAAAAAGGCATCTTACACGTTTACCGGAACGCTTACCGAAGTAGGCTTTGCGCTCATGCCTTTGGTGATGTTTTTTGCCTTCTTCCAGTTTTACATGCTTAAGCTCAAAACCCGCAAAGTGCTTAACCTGATTATCGGCATTTTCTTCACCTGGTTTGGCATGAGCCTGTTTTTGCACGGCGTGCACATAGGGTTTCAGCCGGCCGGGACGGCCATGGGCGTGATTCTGGGTGAGCACGCCCACCCGTGGATCATTATTCCTATTGGCGTACTTTTGGGTTTCGTGGCGACCTTTGCCGAACCGGCCATCCGCGTGCTTATTCAGGAAGTCGAGAAAGTAACCAGCGGCTCGGTGCCTCAACGAGTGCTGCTGTTCACTATTTCCATCGGCGTAGCGCTGTCGGTAGGGCTGGCCATGGCACGCATCATGTTCGGAATTCCGCTGCTTTATTTGATCTTGCCCGGCTACGCGGTGGCCCTGAGCCTTATTTTCTTTAGCAGCGCCGAGTTTACCTCCATTGCCTTCGACGCCGGCGGCGTGGCTACAGGCCCGATGACCGTTACCTTCGTAGTGGCCATTGCCCTTGGTTTTGCCGACGTAAAAGAAGGAAGCAATCCGCTGGTAGAAGGCTTCGGCATGATTTCTCTGGTGGCCTTAACGCCCATTCTCGCCGTGCTCATTCTGGGCTTGCTTTTTGGCGCGCAGGATAAACGAAAGCAAACAAGGTATAAAAATGAACAGGCTTTAGATGAGCCGCTTTCCTAAGAGGCCGCTACCGCTTTCCCCTTCCCTGACTCCTGATTTATGTACATGATAAAATCTTTTCCTATCTTTCCATCAAAAGCTTAAAATAAGCTAAAACGCACGCTTTTGATCATTCCTGCTTGATTTCAGACTTTCTCTCCCATCCAAGAAATAGCATAGGTGATGACGCAATTCAATAATAAGAAACTGCTGGTTTCGATTGTCGATAAAGGCAAAGGTTCCAAAATTGTAGCCGCTACAAAAGCTAACGGCTGCGAAGGCGGCACCGTCATTCCCGGGCAGGGCACGCGTTTTGAGGCCGTTGGCTCGTTTTTCGGCTTTAATTTTGATCCCGAAAAAGAAATTATTCTTTCCCTTACCGACGAAAAAAATGCCCTCAACCTGCTGGAAAAAGTAATCCACGTGGGCAATATGAAGGAGAAAGGCCACGGGATAGCCTTTATACTCGATGTTTGCTCGGTGGCCGGTATCGCCCATTTGCTGCAGCAGAAAGGCGGAAAACCGGAGTCTGAAACAGATTCTTCCGGGTAGCCAAACCTCACTCCTGCCCTTTCCGGTCCACCCGGAAACGGCGCCGGCTCCGGGCGCTTTGCTTTTCATTATATCTTTTAGTTAATGTTTTTATGATTACCCAAAAGCAGCATAAGCTTATTGTAACTATTGTTGACAAAGGCGTTTCCGATACCGTTGTGGAAGCTTCCAAAGAGGCCGGCGCACGCGGGGGAACCATTATTTATGGCCGCGGTACGGGCATACACGAGCAAAAGAGACTTTTTTCCATGCTTATAGAGCCCGAAAAAGATGTGGTGCTCACTGTTATTGAAGCCGATCAGGCCGACGAAGTCCTCCGCCATATTATAGAAAAATCGGAGCTGAATGAGCCGGGCCACGGCATTGCTTTTATGATTGATATAGACGCCGTTTCCAGCGATCTGGCCTGAGCCAGCCTCTTGCCGAAGTGTGTTCCAATAAAAAACCCCGTTCCGAAAAGAATCGAAACGGGGTTTTTTAATATGAGTGGGGGGCTTGAGGCTTACTTGCCTTTTTTCTTGTCGTCTTTGTAGTCGTCGTCGCCGCCCTGATTATCTATTTTTTCGCTTCCTTTGGCGATAGATTCCCGCATTTCGGTGTCGGACATCACGTTCTTCATATTGTAATAATCCATGATGCCGAGATTGCCGGTGCGGAAGGCTTCGGAAATGGCTTTTGGTACTTCGGCCTCGGCTTCGACTTCCGCCAGCAGGGCCAGCGAGTCGGCCTCGAGGATCTCGGTGAGCGCGTCCTGGCTCGCGCGAACGGCCAACACGTCGCCGGGGCGGATGCGCTCGCGTCCGATCCGCCGGGTGATCGAGCGCCCCTCGCGGGCGAGTTCGAACACGTCGAAGTCCACGTCATCGTCCCGGCGGACCTCCCGGATCGTCCGCCCGAGCAGTGGTGACGCTTCGAGGACGACGACGTCGGTGAGGTACTCCGCGACGCCGAACTCCTCGAGGACGTCGCCCTCGGCGGGCAGGCGCGCGGGCGTGAGGTACCAGCCGACGGTGAACAGGTAGAGGCTACCGACGACGAGGACGACGACGCCGAGGGCGGTGAACTCGAACATGCCGAACGGCTGCCCGCCGAGGTCCGCGTAGACGTCGCTGGCCAGCAGGTTGCTCGAGGTGCCGATGAGCGTGAGCGTCCCGCCGAGCATCGAGGCGAACGACAGCGGGAGCAGGAACTTCGACGGCGAGGTGTTCGCCCGACGGGCCAGGTCTCGGACCATCGGCACCATGATCGCCACCACGGGCGTGTTGTTGACGAATCCCGCCGACGGACCGGCTATGCCGATCGTCGCCAGGAGCGTCCGCCGGTCGCTCTCGCCCGTATACGTGGCGACGCGCTCGCCGAGGGCCTGGATCGCCCCCGTCCGGCGGACGCCCTCGCTGAGCATGA
>JBMCPG010000014.1:0-11077 GCA_048626035.1 Cyclonatronaceae bacterium | reverse complement strand
CAAAACCGTGGGCTTCCGCGTGCCCGACCATCCTATCTGTGAACAAATTATTAGCGAACTCGGCCGCCCGCTGCTGGCCACAAGCGCAAAAGTACCCGAAGATCTCGCCCCCGGCGACGGCAGTGAACCGGAGTTTACAGAAGAGTTATTTAAAGCCTTCGATAAACTCGTTGATATCATGATTGATGATGAGCAGGAACTGCGCATTGTGGAATCCACAATTATTGACATGACGGGCGATGCGCCGCTTATCCTGAGGCAGGGTGAAGGTTTTGATAAGGTGCAAGAGGTATTTGATGCCCAAAATATCAGCACTGAACTTGCCGAATAAGCCCGCCTGTTGCTGGGTGCGGCATTAAAGCGCTGCCGGATACTCATCTTCCGGCAGCGCTTTTTTATTTGAGTTTACTCCAACAGCTCGTTCGTGAACATATATTTACCCTCAACCGGCCGCTGCGGGCGCAGAATTTTCTGATCTACCAGCCAATTGATAAAACTTCCCCACACTTTGGCATTCATCTTCCCCCATTCGCCGTCTTGGGTAAGCAACGCCGGCTGCAGGGCCCGTAAAGACGCTTCAATGAAAGCCGGCTCGCTGAAATCTTCGTGTTCGATATGCTTGCACAAAAATGCCGCCGTTTCCTGCGGCGCGGCTCCGGCCTCTTTGTAGGCTGCGGCCGTAATCTTCATAAAGCGGCGATAGGCTTCTTTGCGCCGGTGTATGCGGCTGGTATGCGCCAGCAGAAGCGGCGTGTAGCCATAGGGAATGCCGTAGTCTTCGAGGGCAAAGACATTAAGCTCTATCCCGCTCATCTGTGCCTGAACGCCTTCCCAGGGCATAAAGACCCAGGTGGCATCCGCCTCGCCCTTTTTGAGCATATCCCAAATAGAAAGCCGGCCTATAGCTACAGATTTAAAGTCGCCCCGGCCGCCATCATACTGCACCATTTTACGAACAATGCCGTCTTCAAAACGGGCATTGTAGGAGGCATATACCCGGCCGTCGAGCTGTGCCGGGCGGGTAACCGCGCTCGATTTAAGTGTTACGATAGCACTGGTATCGCGCTGTAAAATACTGGCCACAGACGTAAGCGGCACCGGGCGGCGCGAGGTATTGTACGAAATAGCGCTTTCGGACGGAGCGATGGCAAAATCGACCTGCTGCCGCGAAAGCCGCCGGGCCGGAGTAAGGGCATACTCATCAATTTCGGGGGAAATAAAGCTGACTTCGAGGCCCGAATCTTGGTAATATTTTTTATGATGTGCCAAAAACAGGCCGGCATGTATGGTGTTGGGGCTCCAGTCGAGGGCTACTTTTATAGATTCCATAGAATAGAGTGAAGAAATGAATATTAAGGCCGGGCTTCAGGGATTGGGCTGGCCATTTTGCTGTT
This sequence comes from Cyclonatronaceae bacterium, assembly GCA_048626035.1. Taxonomy (GTDB): domain Bacteria; phylum Bacteroidota; class Rhodothermia; order Balneolales; family Cyclonatronaceae; genus Cyclonatronum. Next base: position 9,683 of record JBMCPG010000014.1, on the reverse strand, counting down.
CTTCCAGCTCTTTTTCGCGCTTTTTTTTGGCCATAAGCTCTTCGCGCATGATGTAGCCTTTTTTCCGGCCGCGCAATGTGCCGACTGCTGTTCCTAAAAACAGCGTTGCATAGTATAATAATTTTGGAGCAAGAGCCGGGAAAACATCTCCCTGCACTTCTATAAGCACAAGTGCCGGCAGCAGAATAAGAAGGCCGATAGCATAAGAGAAGCCATCAAAAATATGCTCGCGCCGAAGGTAGCGCCGTGTTAATAAATAGCTCATATTTCCATATACCAGCCCATAGCCAAGTAAAACCGCCGTTCCTAAAAGACCGGGCTGAAGCGTTACCTGAATGAGGTTACTGGTGAACAGAAAAAACGTGGCGCCCAGAAGAAAGGCAGAACTGGTGTAAGAGAACGTGCGTGCTACCGTCTGTTGAAACGGCTCACGAATTGTTGGTTTAGGTTTCAAAAAGAATAAAAACGTTAAATGAAAAAATGCGAAATAATAGCTACAGCTAAACGCCCGGTGAAAGCGACGTTTCTTCAGGGAATATTGCCCGGCCGGCTGCTGATCCACTGCTGCGGATCTACGTATTCGCTGCCGTCGCGCACAAAGAAAATAAGGGTGCTTCCGTTTGTGGAGTTTTCGTCTCCGGCCCGGCCGATAATATCTCCCGGCGACACGCGCTCTCCTTTGCGGACCAGCACCTCCGTAAGGTTTGCATAGGCCGTAACGTAGCTGCCATGGGTAATAAAAACCATATCATCGAAACCCATAATAGCGCGTACATCAACAACATGCCCCGAATGTACGGCCTGCACTTCGGCGCGTGGTTCTGTAGAAATATGAATACCGGGATTGGGAATCGTAGTACGATGAACCGGGTGCACATAGTTGCCAAACCCGCGGCTTATAACGCCTTCGCTGGTTGGCCAGGGCAATTCGCCGCGGGCGGCCGCAAAATCGGAGGCAATCCCTTCCAGCTCATCGGCGGAGTAGGCTCCGGTAGAAGAACGGCTTACCGGCTCCGAAAGCCGGGCAATTTCGGCCTCCCGCTCCCCGGCATCCTCAATTTCCCGGGCTTCGGCCAGCCGGCGCTGGCGTTCGGCCTCGAGGTTGCGCATACGCTCGGCTTCGGCCTGCTGAATCTCCTCTTCTTCGGCCAGAAGCTCATTGAACAGGCTCGTAAGGTTATCAATTTCCTGCCGGGTTTGTTCGAGTTGTGCTTCCAAAGAGCGGCGGTCTTGCTGTAGCTTGCTGATGGTTTGCTGTTGCTGCTCGCGGCGCTCACGAAGCTGGTTGCGTTCCTGCCGTGCTTCGGCCAGATTCTGCTGGTTGCGCTCCTGAAGTTCCAGCTTTTCCCGCTCCTGCTCCAAATATTGCTGCTGTGTTTCGCGAATCTGGGCGGCCTGCCGCTCACGATAGTCTCGAAACCGCCGCAAATAGTAGCCCCGTACCTGCGCCTGACTCAGCGATTCCGACGTTAGCAGCAGCATAATTTCCTGCTGCTCGCCCTGCATATACACTTGTTTCATGAACTGACGGTAATTTTTTATGAGCCGCTGCAAATCTTCTTCATACTCGCCATAAGAGCGCTGTATAATTTCCAGCTCATCGGCAATCTGCTGCCCTTCGTCTGCCAGCTCTTCTACGACCTGATTCCGTAAATTAATTTCCTGCTCTAACTGCTGGAACTGCCGGTAAAGCTGATCATACTCGGTAGCCGTTTCGCTCACCTGCGATTCGATGCGCTCGATCTGAGCTCGTAGAAAATCAATATTTTCTCTTGTATCTTCTTGTTCTTCTTTTACTTCACTACGCATGCGCTCATAATTCTGCGCCGCCAGCGGGGCCGTCGCTCCCCATGCCAAAACCAGAAATAAGAGCGGGGCAGGCCATGCTCGCAGCACAATACGCACACCTACGATTAAAGAATAAAAGCTCATGGACTTATAATGTATGATGCCCGGGTAAAAAAGAAAAAGAAACGCTAATTAGTTGAGACGTTCAACAGAAATATCTTCCGGAATATCGGGGTCAAAATTGGGGTTAGCAGGGTTTATTTCGAGGGCTTGTATAAGCAGGAAAATACTTGATTCTTCATCTTTACTCAAAATTTGAATGCGCCGGGGCAGGCTGATACCCTGCATTTCTGCATGTTCCGAAAAAATAAACCGGTTGTAGGCCAGCGGATCTTCGGCCGGCTGATGCACGGCCGTAAGCAATCCGCTTTCTTTGCTTATTTCATATTCCAGGCCGTCAGCGCTGCGCAACACCCAGCGCTGCGCATTTTCATAAACAGCGGGAGCCGGCTCGGTTTCAATATCGGGAAAAAGCAAGGTGATGATATTGAAGGCCGTAAACCCGTTCAGAAGCGCGTAGCGGGAGCGTTCGATACTCATTTTTTGCGCCGTTTTTTCAATACGATCATATATGAGTACGGAATCAGCATTGGCGTAGATGCGCCCGCCCTCTATGCCCAAATTGTTGCGGAAGCTGAGCAGGCTTTGCCGGCGGTCGCTCACGAAGCGCAGGCTTGCCTGCTCGCTGCTTCCCGGCATGCTTACCCGGGCAGAGGCACGCCCTTCGAGCGTTTGCAGCCCGTCGGCGGTTTCGAGGCCCTGTTGCTGGTGCATATAGCTAAGAATAGAATCGGCCGGCGTACTGCTCTCCTGCAGATCCCGGGCTTCAAAGCTGCGCTCTGCCACACGCGGCGAACAAGCCGAAAAGGCGAATATTGCGATGCAAAAACACAGCAAAAGCGGAATATGCTGCCTGTATGCTGATGCCTTCATATTACGCAAGCCAGGCGTTTTCGAAAAGAAAGCTGAACTCATTCTGCCGGCTGAAGTTTATCTTGCAAATGGGTTTTCCCGGCATCTTTTTCGAGGGCTTGTCTCCACCAGCGGCGGGCTTCTTCCGTATTGCCAAGAGCCTCATAAACATCACCTAAATGCTCATATACGGTGGCGCTGGCGTTGCCTGTTTCTATGGAAGCTTTGATGTATTCCTCTGCTTTTTGGAAGTCGCCGAGTTTATAAAAAATCCAGCCGTAGGTATCCAGATAAGCGGCATTTTCGGGCTCTACTTCCAGGGCCTGCCTGGCCATTTCGAGCGCTTGATCCAGCTCATCGTCCCGCTGGCTAAGATAATAAGCGTAGTTGTTGAGCACTACATCGTTATTTGAATGCATGCGCAGCGCGCGCTCGTAGGCCTGCCGGGCATCTTCCCAGCGGTCGAGCGAAGAGAGGGCATCGCCAAGCGTGCCATATACCGAAGAGCGGAACTCCCGGTTAGCCGGTGCCGAGCTTGCGCGCTCAAGCACTTCTACGGCCGCTTCATAGTTGTCTTGCAATAAGTGCGCGTTGCCCATAAAAAAGAGCACGAAGGCATCGTCGGGGATAATTTTGTCGGCTTCCCGGCCTACTTCCAGAACCTCATCGAAACGGTCTTCTATGAGTAAAAGCTGCATGCGCTGCCGCCAGGCGCTTTCATTATCCGGGAAGTATGTATTGGTTTTGGCAAGGCTCTCTAACTGCTGGCTTCTGTTGTCGGTAAAACCAAAATATTCGGCGGCCAGAGCGTGCGCATAGCCCGATTCGGGAGCTTCTTCCAGCAGCATTTCCAGCAGCTCTTCGGTAGTTTCCTGAAGCGATGCATTTTCGGGTGCGCGCCGCAGCCGGCTAAACAAATACTGGACCAGTTCTACTTTGGTATAGGTTTCGATGCCGGGATTTTGCACCATGCGTGAAAGCAGCTCAGTGGCTTCGCTCCAGCGGTTTTCGGCGATGTATAAATCCGAAAGGGTGATGAGCGTTTCTTCGTTATCGGGATTAAGCTCGTAGGCCTGCTGAAGCATCCCGATGGCTTTTTCGATATCATCATTCTGCTGATACATCTGCCCTAAAATACGTATCGCTGCTTCGTTGGTAGCATCGAGCTCCAACATCTCTTCGAGCTGCTGCATAGCCAGCTCTGTATCGCCCATACGTTCATAATTGCGGTATTTTTGATATAATACCTGCTGATTTGCGCCAGTATATTCAATGATGCGATTGTAGGTTTCGTTGGCTTGCTCAAAATCCCCTTCGAGGGTATAAACGCGGGCTATGGTGTAGAGCACGTCCACATCGCCGGGGGCCAGGCGCAGAGCTTCCTCTAATTGGGTGATGCTGTCCGAGCTGCGGCCCTGCTCCCGATAGACTTCGGCCAGCTTGATACGATACCACTTATTTTCATCTTCTTTTTCGACCGCCCGCTCGGCGTAAAAAAGGGCATTGGTAGCATCTTCAAGCTCTATAAAGGTTTCGGCGAGGGTATAATCGAGGCTTGCACTGGCGTTTTCTCCCATTTTATCACTGGCTTCGGCCAGTAATTCAGCAGCGTATTCATAGTTGCCATACTCAAACTCGGCAATGCCTTCTATAAACAACCGGCGGCCTTCGCTTTGCCCGCCTGCACTTATATCATCGGTCGAAAGCGTATCCGGGGGCGCCGGCGTTTGAGCCAGCAGGCCACCTGGGGCAAGCGCGGGGATCATAAAAAATAGCAGAACGCAGAAAAGCCGGGCAGGTTTGAACAAAAAAGACATCATCACAGAAATAAAAGCAGGTAATCGGGGCAGAAGATCATAAAATAGACTGCGCGCCAGTGTTGGTGCACAGTTAGCAATAACAACGATAGTTGCGGCGGCATTCTTACAAGCTTTCCCGCCACTTTTGCAGTGCTTTGAAGGCCTGGAGCATGCGCGATCCGTACCAGCTAAACTGTTCGCCATCTGCCAGAATCGCACGAATCCCCGTTCCGCGAAGCGGCTCATTGAAGGCCTGCACATGCTTCTCTTTAAAAGGGTAAGGCTCACTGCTGAGCAACAAATACCGTGGCGTTTGGGTGATGGCTTCCTGAGCGCTGCCCCCTTCTGCCGCGTTTCCGGAGAGCTCCTCAAGCGAGGTTTCGGGATAGCGGCGGCGGTGCGAAAAGACGTTTTGAAGCCCGAACTCGCGCATCACATCATGGATATAGGTGTCTCCGCCAACGCTGATGAGCGGGTTTTGCCAAATCATATAGGCCGCCGGAAGCGGTTCGAAGGCATCCGGAGCCGGCCGGGCAGCCCTTATTTTTTCTACCAGATCCGATGCCGCATCGGCCCTGCCGGTGGCTTCCCCGATTTCGACGATGGCCGCCAGCGCCTGATCTATCGTTTTGATGTCGGTGATAAGCATCTTTGCGGCAGTGAGCTGCTCGATACGCCGCACATCATCTTTCCGGTTTTCCTCGCGGCTGCAAATCACTAAATCGGGCCGCATTTTTTCTATGCGCGGAATATTCGGGTTTTTAGTACCGCCTACAATAGTGGCCTGCTCTACTTTTCCGGCCGGATGCACGCAAAAACGAGTACGCCCGATAATGGCCTGCTCAAGGCCTAAATCATAAAGCAATTCGGTAAGGCTGGGAACTAAGCTGATGATGCGCATAATTAATTAATTAAAACGATATCGGATATTTTTTAATAAAATACGGGACGTTGAGCTACTTTATTAATTCTTTTCTATAATACTTTACCCTGCCGCAGCATGGCTTCCGCACGCTGGTGAAAAACGACCTCGCGAACCGGCGGCGGCCGGCAAGAGTACCTGCACAGGCTGCTGAATAATGCCAACGCAAGAACAGACCTGCCATTATGCTGGAGTGCAGGGCCAAAAGATTTGGAGCCGCGTGAACAGCGCAGGTTTTCCTGCCGTTATATTGTTTTCCAATGTTTATCTTAAATGACGTTTTGTATTATGAAAGCCTGCTCATTCTTGCCCGCTGCTACGCAAATGATTTACGATATGCGCCTGGATCATCTTTTGGAAGGCGTTACTTTTGAATGCTTTGCACAGGCGCTGGCCGAAAAGCAAAAAGTCGTGCGCTGCGTGATGGAAGATAAAACCTACAGCAGTGAAGAAATCGACCGTATTTTTTCGGCTTCCAAAGCCGAAGGCAAAAGTCTTTATTATGTTGATGAAGGCGTATTGCAGAATATTGCCCCGGATATCATTTTTACACAGGATGTTTGCGAAGTGTGCCAGATTGATACCACTTGCACCACTGCCGCAGTCGAAAAACTGCCCCATACGCCAGAGCTTGTTCCCTTGTCACCCAACAGTTTGCGGGAGGCGTTCGATTGTGCATTAAGGATCGCAGACACCCTGGGCAACCGGGAAGCCGGCCTCCGCTATTTATCCGGGTTGCAAAATCGCATTGATGGCATAAAACACATGCTGCAAAAGGCTGAGAAGATACCGCAGCGCGTTCTCTTGCTGGAATGGATAGAACCTATCTTTAACTGCGGGCACTGGATTCCGCATCAGATCGCATGTGCCGGCGGCGTGGATCAGCTCTCCAGACCTTCGGGCGACAGCGTAGTTCTGAGCTGGGAAAAAATCAGAGCCTACGATCCGGAAGTGCTTGTTGTTGCCCCCTGCGGTTTCCATGTGCAGCGGGCAAAAGAAGAAATGCACTTGCTTCAGCGGCGGCCCGGCTTCGAAACCCTGACGGCCGTAAAAGAAAACAAGGTGTATCTGGCAGATTTTGATCTGTTCACACAGCCCAGTGCCTCTACGCTCACAAAAGGTATTGAGCTTCTTGCCGCCCTTTTTCACCCGGATATGTTCAAGGTGCCAGATTCTTTGAAACATAAATACATGCATTGGGATACTGCTGCGATAGATGTTTAAAACCGGGCCAGCGGCAGCATAATGCATTTATGATGGAATCTGGCATGTATCTTGCGGCCTTTATCTTACCATGAATAATAACGCTAATTATAGATACAAGTACAATGAATGACGAAAATGTAAGTGGAAAAGTAGTTGTAATAACAGGAGCCAGCAGCGGTTTCGGCGAAGTAGCCGCGCGTCATTTATCTGAACTGGGGGCACGGGTAGTGCTTGGCGCCCGCCGCACCGAGCGCATAGAGTCTCTGGCGGCAGAATTACAGGAAAAGGGGGGCGAAGCCGTTGCGCTAACTACCGACGTTACCGACCGGACGCAGGTAGAAGCCCTGGTAAAAAAAGCCGTTGAAGCCTTTGGCAGAATCGACGTGATGTTAAATAACGCAGGCCTGATGCCTCTTGCACCCCTCGAAAAATTGCGGGTAGATGAGTGGGATAAAATGATCGACGTTAATATTAAGGGCGTATTGTACGGTATTGCGGCTGTTTTGCCCCACATGAAAGAGCAGAAAAGCGGGCATATCATAAATGTTTCTTCGGTGGCCGGCCATGTTATAGGCCCCGGCGGTACGGTTTATTCCGCTACCAAACATGCGGTGCGCACCATTTCTGAAGGGTTGCGTAAAGAAGTGAAGCCTTATAACCTGCGTACAACCATTATTTCTCCCGGCGCGGTAGATACCGAGCTGCCTTCCAGCGTGGGCGATGCGGAAACGGCCAAAGGCGTAAAAAGCTTTTATGAAGGAAATGCCATTCCCGCCGACTCATTTGCCAGAACGGTCGCTTTTGTTATAAGCCAGCCGGAAGATATGGACGTAAATGAGGTGCTTTACCGCCCCACGAAGCAGGAACTCTGAGAATAGCAGGAACGACACAGATCAACCCTATTTTAAAAAGCCCGTTGCGAAAAAACTATCGCAACGGGCTTTTAAGTTTTGGCAGGTGGTTTTAGCGTAGTGCTAAAGCCGGGCCAGAGATTTAACAGGATTCAGTTTAGAATCCCATTCCTCCGCCCATGCCACCCATGCCGCCCATACCACTCATGTCGGGCGCGCCGCCGCCAGCAGAGGCGTCGTCGTCTTTGGAGGGTTTGTCGGCAATTACGGCCTCGGTGGTCAGCAGCAATCCGGCTACGGATGCGGCATTTTCGAGGGCCGTACGGCTTACTTTCGTCGGGTCGATAACGCCGGCTTCTACCAGGTCTTCATAAACTTCGGTGCGGGCGTTGAAACCGAAGTTGCCTTCGCCTTCTTTTACGCGCTGCACAATGATGGAGCCTTCCAGCCCGGCGTTGTACACGATGGTGCGCAATGGAGCTTCAATAGCGCTGCGCACAATTTCGACACCCAGCTTGGTATCTGCATTATCATGATTGATCGCTTCGAGGGCCTTCACACAGCGGATAAACGCTACGCCGCCGCCGGGCACAATGCCTTCTTCAACGGCCGCACGGGTGGCGTGCAGAGCATCTTCGACGCGGGCTTTCTTCTCTTTCATTTCTACTTCAGAGGCCGCGCCAATATACAGAACGGCAACGCCGCCACTCAGCTTGGCCAAACGCTCCTGCAGCTTCTCGCGATCGTAATCGGAGGTCGTGTTTTCGATTTGTGCACGTACCTGATTTACGCGAGCCTGAATGTCTTCCTGCTGGCCTTTACCATCAACAATAGTTGTATTGTCTTTGTCGATGCTTACGCGGGCGGCTTGTCCCAGAAATTCCAGGGTAGCGTTTTCGAGCTTGTAGCCGCGTTCTTCGCTGATGACGGTTCCGCCGGTGAGGATGGCCAGGTCTTCGAGCATGGCCTTACGACGATCGCCGAATCCGGGCGCTTTTACGGCGGCAATCTTGAGCGTGCCGCGCAGTTTGTTTACCACCAGGGTTGCCAGCGCTTCGCCTTCGATGTCTTCAGCAACAATCAGAAGCGGTTTGCCGGTCTGAATTACTTTTTCGAGTACGGGAAGCAGATCCTTCATGCTGGAAATTTTCTTGTCGAAAATCAGGATGTAGGGATCTTCCAGCTCGGAGGTCATTTTCTCGCTGTCGGTAACGAAATACGGAGAAAGATAGCCGCGGTCGAACTGCATACCTTCTACCGTCTCCAGGTAGGTTTCAGTTCCTTTGGCTTCTTCTACTGTAATAACGCCGTCTTTGCCTACTTTTTCCATGGCGCTGGCGATGTTATCGCCGATTTCTGCATCACCGTTAGCCGAGATAGCCGCTACCTGACGAATGCTTTCGATGCTGTCGCCAACGGGCTTGCTGAGTTTGCCCAACTCCTGAACAACAATCTTCACGGCTTCATCGATACCGCGCTTCAGGTCCATCGGGTTGGCACCGGCCGTTACGTTTTTCAGGCCTTTCTGAATAATAGACTGCGCAAGTACGGTAGCTGTAGTCGTACCGTCGCCGGCATTATCATTAGTCTTGGAAGCTACCTCGCGCACCATCTGTGCGCCCATGTTTTCTACTTTATCTTCCAGCTCAATTTCTTTGGCAACGGTTACGCCATCTTTGGTGATGGTAGGGGCACCGAAAGATTTTTCAATTACAACGTTACGTCCGCGGGGGCCGAGCGTAACTTTTACTGCGTTGGAAAGCTTATCAACACCGCGCTTTAAGGATTCGCGGGCATCAACATTATAATGAATTAGCTTAGACATAATTTCCTATGTTTATTTTAAGTGATCTGTTTTTTTTTGAAAAATCCTGCGAACGAGTATTAGCCAAGAATGCCGAGAATGTCGCTCTCGCGCATTATCATCAGGTCGTCGCCATCAATACTCAGCTCGGTTCCGGCGTACTTGCCGTACAATACTTTATCGCCTTCTTTGACGGACATCTCGATTTTACTACCATTTTCGTAGCGGCCCTCGCCTACAGCTACGATTGTGCCGCGCTGTGGCTTTTCTTTTGCCGTATCAGGGATAATAATGCCGCTTTGTGTTTTTTCTTCTGCTACATCGGGCTTTACCAGCACGCG
>JBMCPG010000013.1:0-11598 GCA_048626035.1 Cyclonatronaceae bacterium | reverse complement strand
AGCGGCTGCACAGGCCGAACCCGAAGAAGATGTTGCTGAAGCCAGCGAGCAGGAAGAAGAAGCCGACTACGACGGCCCGCTTCCGCGCCGGGGCAAAGACGGGCAGTTTTTCTCTCCGCTGGTGCGCTCTATTGCCGAAAAAGAAGGCATCAGCCAAAAAGAACTGGAAGCCATCGAAGGCAGCGGAGCCCAGGGACGCGTTACCAAAGAAGACGTTGTTTCCTTCATAGAATCCCGTGCCGCTAAACAGATTGAGGCCGAAGAGCGCACCCGGAAAGAAGAAGAGGCCGCCCAAAAGGCTGCCGAAGAACGCGCCCGGAAAGAAGAAGAGGCCGCCAAAAAGGCTGCTGAAGAAAGCAGCGCAAAAGAAGCCGCCGCAAGCAGCACCGCTGAAAAAGCCCCAACCGGCTTGTCTAAACCGGTTCAGGAAAAAGCCGCCCCGGCAAAACGCGATTTCAACGAAATTAAAGCAGGCGAAATTCACGTAAACCGGCCCAAAGATAATATTCAGGTTATTAAAATGGACCGCATGCGGAAGGTGATTGCCGAACACATGATCCGTTCGAAGCAAACTTCGGCCCATGTTACGACCTTTGGCGAGGCCGACGTTACCACGCTCGTTAAATTCCGCAACAAGCATAAAGATGCCTTTTACGCCAACAACGGCTTTAAACTCACCTTTACGCCCTTTTTTATCGAAGCCACCATACAGGCGCTGCGCGAGTTTCCGCTGGTAAACAGCTCGGTAAACGGCGATGAAATCCACCTTAAGCGCGATATTAACTATGGTATTGCCGTGGCGCTCGGCGAGTCGGGCTCTGGCGGTCTGGTCGTGCCTGTTATTAAAAATGCCGGCGATATGAATCTGCACGGCATTGCGCGCTCAACCCATAATCTGGCCGAACGCGCCCGGCAGAAGCAGCTTTCGCCCGACGACCTTTCCGGCGGTACCTTCACCCTCACCAACTACGGAAGCGTGGGCAACCTGATGGGCACGCCGATTATTAACCAGCCGCAGGTCGCTATTTTTGGCACCGGCGTTATTCAAAAGCGCCCCATGGTGATGGAAGTAGATGGCAACGCTGTGATTGCCATCCGCCACATGGTGTACCTTTCCATGAGTTACGATCATCGTATTATCGACGGCGCGCTCGGCGGGGCTTTTGTGCAGCGGGTTAAAGAACTGCTGGAAAACTTTGATCCCAATCGTTCGCTTTAATATGGCCCGCTTATGCCCATATAAACACGATTGCAGAGCAACAGCATAATCCATAAAAAATCCGGTGTCTGGTGCAGATACCGGATTTTTTTTGCGCACATCGCATGAATGCACCGCCTGGAAAACTCATCTTATATTTTTCTGATATGATTGTAGCTGAACATATTTCTGATATCCGCCAATTCACTTATCGGGCCCGGCTCGATAAGGCGCGCGTTGGGCTGGTGCCTACCATGGGCGCGTTGCACGAAGGCCATCTGCGCCTGATTGGCCAAATGAAGCAGCATGCCGGGCGGGTTGTAGTTTCTATTTTTGTGAATCCTACCCAATTTGGCCCCGGCGAAGATTTTGAGGCGTATCCCAGGCAGCTTCAGCAAGACCTCGATAAATGCCGCGATGCCGGTGCAGATGCCGTGTTTTGCCCGAAGCGGGAGCATATCTATGCCGGAAAACATTTTATCCGGCTGGAGCTCGAACATCTTGGAAACCGGCTTTGTGGCGCTAAGCGACCAGGACATTTCCATGGCGTGATACAAGTTGTAAATAAGCTTTTTAATATTGTAGGGCCTGATGTCGCCATCTTTGGCCAAAAAGATATACAGCAATACCGGATTCTTGAGCAAATGACGTTTGAGTTTAATCATGCCGTAGAACTGGTGATGGGCACAACCGTGCGTGCCGCCGACGGACTTGCCCTGAGCAGCCGGAATGCCTATCTCAGCCCTGAAGAACGTGCCCTTGCCCCGGCGCTTTACGGCAGCCTGAAAAAACTGCGCTACGAGTTGCTATCGGGAATGGATTCCAGTAACACTTCGGATAAAACTGCAGAGCAACTTCTTCGTGAAACCGAAAAAGAGCTCAACGCCAGCGGGTTTCGCACCGATTATATTGAACTGGTGGATTACAAAGAGCTTCAGCCGGCAACACTACCGCTGGAGTCTGGCTGCCGCTACGTGCTGGCCGCTGCTGCCTATTTGGGTAAAGCCCGTTTAATCGACAACATTTTATTGGAAGCGTGATTTCCTGCTAAGCGGCTTTCACGGAATGAAGAAAAGGCCCGATGCCCCATCATCATTGCAAAAAAAAACGCCGCCCGGACAAATGCCGGACGGCGTTTTGAATGATGATCAGAACTGGATATCAGCTTGGTAGCGGCTGGCTGCTACCCCATTGCATACCTCAGGGAGCGCGGCGGCCTTGCTGTGGTTCCCGCGGCAGGCTGGGATGTGGTACTAACGGAAACTCGCCGGTCAGGCTTTCCAGAAAAGCCACGATTTTATCAACCTCTTCCTCATTAAACTTACGGTTGAGCTGATAGCTTCCCATAATAGACACGGCATCTTCGAGCGTAGGTGCCGACCCATCATGAAAATAAGGATAGGTTTGAGCCACGTTGCGCAGTGGAGCTACGCGGAAAACAAACTGGTCATCCTGGGTTCCGGTAAGAGATGCCCGGCCCACATCTTCGCCGCCAAGGTGGGAGAATTTCGTAAAACTATTGCCACCGAGCAGCGGCCCATTATGGCAGCTTGCACAGCCGGCTTCCTGGAAAAGCTGGAGTCCGGCAAGTTGTTCGGCATCCAATGCATCATAATCGCCCTCAAGATAGTGATCGAAAGGCGCGCCGGGTGTGAGCAGGGTGCGCTCGAAAGCGGCGATAGCTTTAGCTACATTATCAAAGGTTAGCGGGTCTTCTTCTTCGGGAAAGGCATCTTCAAAATAGCGCATATAGCCGGTTTCTTCCAGGCGTTCAACGGCCTCTTCGGGCGTGAGGTCCATTTCTACGTGCGCCTGTATAGGGCCTTTGGCCTGGGCTTCGAGCGTAGGTTCGCGGCCATCCCAGAACTGGGTTTTCAAAAAAGCGGCATTATATACGGTAGGCGAGTTCCTTGGCCCGACCCGGGCGCCTTCACCGATAGCGCGTTCGCGGTGATCAACGCCGGCTGCACCAACCACATGGCAGGTATTGCAGCTAATAATTCCAGAGCGGGAAAGTTTGGGTTCAAAAAATAATTTATGGCCTAAATCGACCCGTTCTTCCGTGCGGATATTATCTTCCGGATCTTCGGCAACCTCTGGCAGCACCTCAAAAAGCGGATGTGGTTCTACAGGAGCTTCAGCAATTTCTTCAGCTTCATTTTGGCAGCTGAGCAAGCCAAAGGTTATAAACAATGCAACAACCGACAACAATAAAAGTGCCGGCCGGCTTCGTGTTAAAGACTTTAGCGATTGGTACATAATACGTTCAATATTATAATGAAGCTTTTTCAGACAGTTTGGGGAAGATTATACGGGCGTTCGTTAATTATTGAGGCCAGTTCAGAAAACCAAACGCCTGATAAGCGATGTAAGGTAGGTGTTGAAAACCATTTAGTTATTTAGTATTCGCTAATTATAATATCAAACTTTGGTTATATATTCAAGTTCTTCACATTATTTTCATAAAAAAAGCGGCTGTACCGAATACAGCCGCTATCTCGTTGATATGGAATGCGTTATATTTTAAAGGCAGCAATACTTCTGCCGGAATGTATATCAGAGTTCCCGAATTACTGAGCCACACGTGAGCATGCTGTCGCCATGGTAGGGGTTCAGGATATCTTCATTACGGCTGAGCCAGTCGGCCGAGCCATCGCGAACCATCGGGCAGCGCTGCACGTACACGTCAAAAGAGAGCGGATCGAAGCCCTCTACGAGCTCAATCATGGCTTCGGAAAGAAATTCAAACTCATAGCGTTGGGATTCCAGGTCGGCGGCTTCTTCAAGGGCGCGCGCACGGGTGTCGATAATGGCCCATTTTTCGCTCCAGACCTGCAGCGCTTCATCGCTGAGAGCATCTGTGTCGGCATCCGCCAGGGTTTCGCGCATCAGCCCGGAATAGCGAACGGCTTCTTCGCGGTTATCTTCCACAAGCGCACTGGAGAGCATCAGGTAATGCTCGGTGCCTTCTTCGAGGCGTTCAAGAAACGGGCCGGGGGCATCATATTCAGCCTGCGTTTCTGCCGTCGCCGTTTGAGTTTGTTCTTCTTCGCCAGCGGACTCCCCGGAAGACTGCGTTTCGCCTCCGCAGGCGGCAGTAGCGAAAAGTAGAATGAGTATAATCAAATATTTATTATATTTATTCATAGGGTATTTTTTTATAGCTTAAAAGTGGCGTACGAAGTATCATTATGTAATGTAACACTTGTTATTCGTTTTCACGTTCTGTCTGTGCAACATTGCTCATTTTAACTATTTGCGTCGCATACAATATGCCTGACTTCCAATATCTCCGGATACGATATGCGCGTAGCTGGGGCGGCCTTTTGGTGATGTGCCTGCTCGCATGCAGCCTGCAGGGCTGTGCAGCAACGCAGCTTATGGAAGCCCAGTCGAAGGTGCGCCAAAGTTTTGTCAACGGCGATATTAACCAATCCCGTGCGCTCATGCAGCAGTTCGAAGAAGGTATCTATCGTTCTAATGATGCGGTGCTGCGCGATCTTGAAATGGGGGCGCTGCTGTATTATAGCGGCGAATGGGAGGAAAGCCGGCAGCGGCTGCAGCAGGCCGAACGCGAAATAGACCGGCTTTTTGGCGTAAGTGTTAAACGAAATTTACGCGCGCTTGTCCTTAACGATGCCCAGCTCGAATATCAGGGCGAGGACTATGAAGACGTGATGATTAATGTCTTTAACGCCCTTTCATATCTGCATCTCAATGATTTTGAGGCGGCGTTGGTAGAGTCCCGCCGCATTTCGTTCAAGCTTGAAAATCTGGCTATTCGTTATGATGGACTTGTCGAAAGCCTTTCCCGCGCAGATACGACCTCGGTAGATACCAGTCCCGGCTGGGAGCGGGGGAGCTCAAATATCGAGGCCAGTGCATTCGGGCATTATTTAAGTTATGTGATTAATGCCAACCAGGGCCGCCGCGATGCCGCCCGTATCGAATACGAGCGATTCCGGCAGGTGTACAGCCGGTATTATGGTCGCCGCAGTCCCATGGAGCAACCGCAGGCACATACGGCAAAGATCAATCTGCAGCGTAGCGATGAGGCGTATCCGCCCCCCGGCAATACGCTCTTACTGGCTTTCGGAGGGCGCGCGCCGGAGAAAGAAGCCCTTGAGCTTCGCATCTATTCCAGCGACCTGGACACCTACATCAAATATGCCGTGCCGGTGCTTGAGCCTTATAGCTCGAGAATCGAACGCGTAGAGGCTGTTATCAACGATACGATGCGCGTTGACTTGCCGCTGCTCGATGACTTTTCGCGCATGGCCGAAGAAGTTTTTGAAGTACGAAAACCCATCATTTATACCCGCGCTATTGTTCGCTCCACGCTTAAATTTATAGGCTCGGAGGTTTCTGAAAAAGCGGTGGAAAATGAATACGGAGAGGCAGCCGGGGCTTTAGCGGGTATTTTAGGCGCGGTGTTTACAGAAGTTAGCGAGGTGGCCGATCTTCGCGGCTGGCAAACAATGCCGGGGCAGGTTTATGGCTTTGGCGTGGATTTGCCACCGGGCGAGCACGAGCTGCGCATCCGGTATCTTGGCGCGGCCGGAAACCTGCTTTATGAAGATGCCCGCCGGGTTTCACGCCCGCCCGATGAGCGCAACCTGGAGCTCTACGATGCGTTTTATTTTAACTGAACCCTCATGCATCATATCCCTTAATATCACCCTAAATCTACGGTATGTCTTTATGTTCTCCTCTTCTTTTGCTTTTGCCGGGCCTGGAAAAATAGCGGTTCATGTTGCAAGTTTTTTTATGGTCGTCTGCTTTCTGAGCGCCTGCGGCAGCGCCGGGCCGCCTGTGTGGGTTTCCAGCCCAGATGAGGTGTATGCACCCAACGAATACCTGACGGCCGTCGGTGATGGCGACTCCAACCAGCGGGCCCAGGATACCGCCCTGGCCAATCTGGCCCGTATTTTTAAGGCCGATATCCAGACGACCGAAACGCTGGTAGAAGAGTACCGCGAGGTAGCCGACGACGAGCGCGTGGAGGTCGATTGGGTGAGCGAGCTGGTTTCGGCTACCGAGATAAGCACCGGCCTGGAGCTGCTGAATGCCCGCATTTATGAAAGCTATTCGGCCCCGGACGGCATGTATTACGCCTTGGCGGGGCTGGAGCGCATGCCGACTTCGGCGCTTTATACCCGCGAAATTTCAAATAATGAGATGCAAATCCGCGCCCTGCAGGAGCGTGCCGAAAACGAGCGCAGCACTCTGGCGAGCATCGGGCTGCTGCGTTCGGCCCTCACCATTGCCAAAGTAAATGAAGAGCTGGTGCGGCAGCGCAACGTTATTATGGGCCGCCCCGCCGAGAGCAGCTCAGAGCTAAGCCAGCGCCTGGCCCTCGAAGAACGCATCGAAGCGCTGGGCCGCCGCGCCTCCGTGTATGTAGAAAGCAACCAAAACGCCCCCGCCGAGCTCGAAGATGCTCTCAAAAGCGTGTTTCAGGAGATGGGGCTGCAAATGAGCAGCAGCCGGCAGCAGGCGCTTTTGCACGTGCGCCTGAGCTTTGATCTCGAAGATGCGGGCATGAATCGCGATGATGCCGACTTCAGGATGTGGTCGGTACGCGTGGCCATCGAAGACCAGCAGATGAACCGCAGTTTTGCTCAGTTTTTCCAGGAGGGCCGCAGCGGGGCGCCTACCGAAACCCAAAGCCGCCGCCGCAGCGTGCGCGATGCCCGAAACGCCATCGAACAGCCGTTCCAGCGCTTCATAAATGCACAAATGCGGGAACTGGTTTCAGATCAATAATGTAGAAATGTGCCCGAAGCTATCCCATCACCCTTTCTCTTGTTTATTTTTTGTTATGATTAAATTTTCGCCCCTGCTCACTTCTGCCTTCATTCTTTTACTTTCGCTTTTTATGCTGAGCGCCTGCGGGCCGAGTCAGTCGGTTTCGCGCGTAGACGCCGAAGAAATGCCCGAACTTTCCGGCCGCTGGAATTCCCGTGATGCACGCATGGTTTCGGCAACCATGATCTCAGACGTGCTTGCGCGGCCGTGGCTGGAGCGCTTTCGCCAGGAGCACGACCGCAACCCGGTTGTAATTGTCGGGCGGGTGCGCAACGAGAGCATGGAACATATCGATACCGAAATTTTTACCAAAGACCTGGAGCGTGAGCTCATTAATTCCGGTGATATTACCTTTGTGGCTTCCCGGGAAGAGCGCGAGGAAATTCGTGATGAGCGCCAGGATCAGCAGGATTACGCCTCTTTTGAGAGCGTCAAGAACCTGGCGCAGGAGCTGGGCGCCGATTTCATGATGCTTGGCAACATCGATTCTATTGTAGATGAGTCGATCGACCGGCGCACATCTTCTATTTTTTACACCGTAAATCTGGAGTTGATTGATGTGGAAAGCAACCAAAAAGTCTGGATTGGCAACGAGCAGATCCGCAAGATTGTTGAGCGCAGCAGGGTAAGATAAGGTAAGAAAAGTGGCATTCAGGCATATTAATGGCGATGCTGTTGGTCTTCCATGCTCCGGCCGGTGAGGCCGTTGGTATCGAAAATGCGGCTCATATTTTTAAAGCGGCCCGGCATCCGAAAAGCTTTATTTCCTTAGATAATGCCGATCATTTACTCACCCGGCCCGCCGATGCGGCTTATGTTGGCGAAGTAGCCGCCGCCTGGGCTGCGCGCTATTTTACTCCCTGAGGCGGTAGTTGTGGTAGCTCATGCAGCATGCTAATCTCTGCAAGTCTGCGTTTTTTTTGATATTTTAAAGCTGCTTCAAATTCATCAGCAAAATATCCTAACTCCCTGATTTAGCTACATGTCGTCTCAATATAAAGCGCTCACCCGTAAATACCGCCCGGCCGATTTTGATGATATCGTCGCACAGTCGCACGTCAGCGATACGCTCAAAAACGCGATTGATGCGAACCGTTTATCGCACGCGTATTTATTCTGCGGTCCGCGCGGCGTCGGAAAAACGACCATGGCCCGTGCGCTGGCCCGGCGGCTCAACGATATCGGCCAGGATATCGACGGAGAGGCGCTGAATCAGACGCTTAATATTATTGAAGTGGATGCGGCCTCCAACAACAAGGTCGAAGATGCGCATCGCATTCGCGAGGCCGTACGCGTGCCCCCACAAACCGGCCGCTACAAAATCTTCATCATCGATGAGGTGCACATGCTCTCCAAAGCGGCTTTCAACGCGCTGCTGAAAACCCTGGAAGAGCCGCCGGCCTACGCCATTTTTATTTTTGCCACGACCGAGCCGCATAAAGTATTGCCCACCATTCTCTCGCGAGTGCAGCGCTTCGATTTTCGCCCAATTACGGTAGCGCAAATTGTGGAACATCTGCGCGGCATTTGTGAAAAAGAAGCCATCCAGATAGATGATGAATCCCTGCATTTTATCGCCCGGAAGGCCGAGGGCGCGCTGCGGGATGCCCTGGGCCTGCTGGATCAGATTATCGCGCTTTGCGGTACCGATATCCATCATGAAAACGTGCTGGAGGCCTTTAATGCCATCGGCCTGGAGCTATTGTTTGAACTAACCGGATATATCGCGGAGCAGCAAACCGTGGCGGGCGTGGAATTGGTAAGCCGCGTGCTGCGGCAGGGCCACGACATTCAGGAATTTTTGATGGCGCTTACCGAGCAGTTGCGCAACTTGCTTATGGCCCGCGATAAGCGCAATATACACGCCGTAGAAAGCAGCAAAGAGGTTCGTAAAAAGCTGCATGAAGCCGCTCAGGCCTTTACCGAAGACGATTTGATGCGCATGCTGCATATTGTGCACGATGCGCAGTTTAAGGTGCGCGATGCGCATCAGCCGCGCATTTTACTTGAAATGACGGTGCTGAAGCTCATCAAAATGGAGCGCACTTCCGGGCTGGAAACCCTGCTCGGAGAGCTTCAGGCGCTGCGAAAGGCCGTTGCCGGGGGCAGCGGGGCGCTGAACGGAGCGGCGCTGCCGGCGTCGCAAGATGGCGAAGCGGGCTACCGCAGCGAAGCCGAAAAAAAAAAACGCTAAACCGCCGCTAACATCTGCTTCGAACGGCAAAAGCGGGGCCTCAGCAGCGAAAACGCCGCCCGAAACGGAAAATACGATGCCTTCTTCTGCTGCAAAAACCGGAAATACGGAGGCATCCGGTTCGGCCGTTACGGCCGCCGGCAGCGGACTCGGGCTTGGCGGAACTTCGGTGCGTAAACCGCGCGGCAGCCGGAAAAGCAGCCGCAAAACCGATTCTGACACCGATACAAGCGCAGGCGCCACTTCCCCGGCGGCCGTAGCGGCAGCGCCCGAAGCGCCGGAGCGGGCGGCGGCGGAAACCAGCCGGCAAAGCAGGCCGCCAACCCTGCAGCTCCATGATATAAAAGCGGCCTGGACCCGCTTCATACAGCAGCTTCCCGACTCGTTGCCCATCACCCTGCGCATGGCCATAGACAGCGTAAAACCCTCTGAAGTGCGCGGAAAATTGATTATGTTAACGTGCAGCGACACTTTCGTAGGCGACTTGGTACAAGAAAACATCACGGAATTATCGCGATTGTTCGGGGCGGCGTTGGGCCTGGAAGGCATCACCCTGCGCACACAAATACACAACAATGAGGAAGAGGAAGCGGCCAAAGTGGCGGCTTCTGATCCGTATGCGCGGTTCAAAAAGTTGCAGGAAAAAGATCCGCGTATAAAAACAATAGTGGATGTGTTCGGGGCCGAACTTCAGTATTAAGCGGCGAACCCTGCACGGCCCGGCAGATGTTTAAGCATGTAGAAACCGCACTTTTTTTAAAATTAATCACCTTTTAGTCTTTTTATTATGGATAACAATATGGCCGAACTTTTCGGCAAAATGAACGAGATGCAGCAAAAAATGAAAGAAGCGCAGGAAAGCCTGGGGGAAATGGAGGTAACCTCGGAAGTTGGCGGCGGCATGGTAAAAGTAACGGCCAACGGCAATCGCCAGATTCAGAAAATAAAGTTGGAAAAAGATATTATTGATCCTGAGGATCCTGATATGCTGGAGGATTTGATTATCGCCGGCGTAAACAAGGCGCTGAACGAGGCCGAAGAAGCCGGCAAGAAAAAGATGCAGGAAGTTACCAAAGATATGCTGCCCGGCGGCGGCATTCCCGGCATGGATTTAAGCAAGTTCGGGCTTTAACGCGCAGAAAAGGCGAAAAGCTGTTTTTCTGAACAGGCTTTTCGCCTTTTTTATGCTCGGTTTTCCTTCACTCTATTTTTTTGAACTTCGGGCCGGTTGCGGCCGGTGCGGACTTTTCATCATTATGCAAATAACTTCAGAAACCCTTGAGCGGGCCGTGGAAGAGCTGGCCCGGCTTCCCGGAATGGGCCGAAAAACCGCGCAGCGGCTGGCCATGCATTTGCTCAAGCAAGACACCGAAGAGGTAACGCGCCTGGCCGACTCGCTGCGCAATCTCAAAGAAAAAATCACGTATTGCTCGCAATGCTTTACCGTTACCGACCACGATCCCTGCCCGATCTGCCGTTCCGAAAAGCGGCAGAACAACGTCATTTGCGTGGTAGAAGACGTGCGGGATGTGTATGTAATTGAAAAAACCAATGAATTTCGCGGGCGCTATCACGTGCTGGGCGGGGTTATTTCGCCGCTGGATGATGTGGGTCCGGACGATATCCGCATCAAAGAATTAGTGAGCCGCGTAAATGCCGAAGGTTCTGAAATTGAGGAATTAATTCTGGCGCTCAATCCCGATGCGGAAGGCGAAGCAACCTCGTTCTACATCAATAAGATGATGAAACCCTTCGAGGTGAAAATCACGCGAATTGCCCACGGCATTCCCATGGGCACGGAGCTGGAATTTATTGATGAAGCCACGCTCAGCCGGGCTTTTCTGGGCCGGAATGTGTTTTAGACGATCTCCGGCAAGCTTTGCTCTAATACGTAATAAAAACGGGGACGGCCGACATTTGTCTTCCGTCCCCGTTTTTACAAATACCTCAAAACAAAATCCGGCCTAAGCCGGTTGGCTACTTGATGAGCGTCATTTTTTCGGTGCGCACCTGCCCGGCGGCTTCCAGGCGATACAAATATACGCCAGACGCCAGGTTGGCGGCATCAAAACGTACGTTATGATAGCCTGAACTCATGCGGCCATTGATCAGGGAAGCTACACGCTGCCCGTTAATATTAAATACCTCAAGGCGAACTTCACCAGTTTCCGGAAGCCCGAAGGTAATGGTGGTACTGGGGTTAAAGGGGTTCGGATAATTTTGCCGGAGCTGTACCTGCGTTGGCAAGTTCAGCGGCTCATCATCTATATTAACGGGCGTGCCAAGGCTAAAAGCCGCCAAAAAGCGGGCTTCGTCGTTTGGAATGGAGTAGCCGGGCAAGTTCACGATCTGGCGAATGTCGCCGGTATCGCCGCCTTCAACCGGCTCTTCATAGCTA
>JBMCPG010000012.1:0-11759 GCA_048626035.1 Cyclonatronaceae bacterium | reverse complement strand
AATGGGGCGACGAAGGAACAGGTAAAATCGTTGATCTGCTCGTCGAACACGCCGATTATGTGGTTCGCTATCAGGGAGGAGCCAATGCCGGGCATACGATTAAATTCAACGGCAAAACGTATGTGCTTCATTTGGTTCCTTCGGGGATTTTCCATGCCAACACGCGCTGCGTAATTGGCAACGGCGTAGTGATTGATCCCGAAAAGCTGCTCGAGGAAATCCGCATGGTAAAAGAAAAAGGCGCTGCGCCCGAAAAGCAGCTCGTTGTGAGCTCGGCGGCGCACATCATTCTGCCTTATCATAAGCAAATCGACAAGGCGAAGGAAGCGGCCCGCGGCGAGGCTAAAATTGGCACTACCGGCCGGGGTATTGGCCCGGCCTATATCCATAAAGTGGCCCGCACCGGTTTGCGTATGATGGATTTGCTGGATGGCGAGCAGCTCCGGCACAAGCTTTTTTATTTGCTGGAAGAAATCAACATGCAGCTCAAGCACATGTACGGGCTGCCCGAAATTGCCATAGAGCCGCTGCTCAGCGAGCTGCTTGTCTGGGGCGAAGAGCTCAAGCCCTATATTTATGATAGCAGCGATATGCTGCATAAAGCGCTGGCGGAGCATAAGAACATTTTGCTGGAAGGCGCTCAGGGCGCGCTTCTGGATATCGATCATGGCACCTATCCGTATGTAACCTCATCTTCGCCTACTTCGGGCGGGGCGTGTACCGGCAGCGGACTTCCGCCCACGGCCATAGAAAAGGTAACCGGCATTTCCAAAGCCTACTGCACGCGCGTGGGCAACGGGCCGTTTCCCACCGAGCTGCACAATGCTGAAGGGGAGCGCATCCGGCAGATTGGCCGGGAGTTTGGCGCAACAACCGGCCGGCCCCGCCGCTGCGGCTGGCTCGATCTGGTGGCCCTGAAATACGCGGTGCGCATTAACGGAATTAACGAGCTGGCTATCACCAAACTGGATGTGCTTAACCTGCTTAAAGAAATTCGCGTGTGCACTTCATACAGCATCGACGGCCGGGAAACCGACGTATTTCCGAAAAGCCCTGACGTGCTGGAGCGCGTAAAGCCTGTTTATAAAACCTTTCCGGGCTGGCAGACCTCTATTGCCGGCTGTACAAGCCGCGCAGCCCTTCCGGAAGCGGCCCGTGCATTCCTCGATTTTATTGAAACGGAAGTCGGCGTGCCGCTGGTGCTCATTTCCACAGGTCCGGACCGCTCCGAGAGCATCATCGATAAATTCACCGTTTGATGAGCAGCCGCCGGGCTTTTTCAGCTGCTACTTTTTTCTTGTCTTTACTTTTTCCATGAAAACTGCGTTGCGCACAGATCATGAATATTGATATACGCCCCAAACGTATTTCCGGCGAGGCGCTGGAATACGTCAATTCGCTCATTGAAGCCTACGAAAAGCCACTTTCGGCCTACGCAGAGCGCTTGCTTTGGTGGAACGGCAGGCTAAACCTGCTCAGCCGCAACGCGGACTTAAAAAGCATCGAAAAGCATATTGTCCACAGCCTGCTGCTGGCTACGGCAAGCGGCTTCACGAAAGAGCAGCGCCTTATCGATATCGGCAGCGGCGGCGGACTTCCCGGCATTCCGCTGGCCATTTGCTTTCCCGAAAAGCAGTTTATACTGCTCGACCGGGTAGCGAAAAAATGTGCGGCGATGCAGGATATGGCCGCCTTTCTCAAGCTCAGAAATACGGCGGTTGAAGCCAAAGATTTAAAGATGTTTCACGTGAAACATCAGGATTTTAGCTGGATGAGCAAGCACGCCATCAAGCTCAATGAGTTCCTCCGGCTTACGCAAGATAAGCCGGGAAACTGCGCCTATTTTCTCAAGGGTGATGATTACAAGGCCGAACTTGCTTCGGTTCCGGAAGGGAATATCGAGCTCTACGACTATGATATAGCCGACGCCGTGCCCGACGATTTTTATACCGGAAAGCGCATTCTCGTGCTTTACAAAAGCTAAGGAGCTGTGCGCAAAAAAAATCCCTGCGCTGTTTTTGTACAGGCAGGGATTTTTTTAGTTCTGCGCGCGGGCCGGCCTTAACGGAAAGTAAAGCCTACGCCCGCATTAAGCACCGGATATTCGGCATAGGTGA
Organism: Cyclonatronaceae bacterium; assembly: GCA_048626035.1. Lineage (GTDB taxonomy): Bacteria > Bacteroidota > Rhodothermia > Balneolales > Cyclonatronaceae > Cyclonatronum. Next base: position 9,642 of record JBMCPG010000012.1, on the reverse strand, counting down.
AATCGACGTTAAAGCGTACAAACGGGATTTTCAGGCTTGCGCCAAGCATGGTGCGGAAAACGGAGCCGCTATCGATTTCCACTTGTGCAGGATCTTCGATGGTGCTGAGCACGCGCACAGCCTCGTTCTCACCGTTATTTTCGCGGGTTTCCAGCTCCAGAAACGGATAGCGGCCGTCGAAACTCAGCTCAAAACTACTGCTCTGGAATCCGGCACCGGCATATACGCCCAGCGGGCCAAGTTCTTTTCCGACCAGTAAATTAGCGTTCCAGGCGTTGCTGTTCATGTTTGCCTGCTGCCCTTCCCAGGTGCTGGCCACATCCAGATTGTTGGGATCTTCATCGTATTCGATGTCCGAGCCGGAAAGCGTGAATGAGCCGTCCAGGTCGATATTGGTGTATCCGCCCATCACCGATACTTTGACCGGCAAAAAGCCCGGAATCCACTGATTCAACTCATGCTTGATGCCGAGGCCGAAGATCGCGAAATCGCCATAATCGCCCAGGCCAACGTTTGGCACAAAGCGCAGCATGAGATCGGTATTTTTGGGAACCCCTACGCCAAGCTGCACCATGGGCGCGGGCGTGTAGGCAAAATCGGTGCCCGAAGGCAAATTAAAGCTGCTGATGTCCTGCCGGCCCATGCCGGGCACGTCGGCAAACACCGTTACGCCAGCGCCTGTGCCGTCGGGCCCGCTAATCGTAGGCGTAACGCTGTTAGGCCCGGAGGCTTCGATATTGGTAAGGCCGAGGGCGCTCAAATCAAAATTGCTTTTGCTGTCGGGCACGGCGGCAATGCCGAGGCTCAGGCTCAGATCGAAGCCTAAAACCCCGTGCGTGCCGGCCGTTTTGATCCAGCCGGTGTTGGATACCGCGCCCAGGCCTTCGGCATAGGGACGGGAATATTCGCCAAGTAATAGCTCTACATCATTGAGGGTGTCATCCTGCAGGGCGCGTAAAAACTCGCCTGTATCCGAAACCTGTGCCTCGGCAGACCGCGGAGCCGAAAGCAGAAAAAAGGCCAGACCAAGTATAAAAAGAGGTGCAACAGCGTATAGTTGTTTCATAATCAGCGATGTTAAATGAAATAGAGAACAGGCCCGCTGCGGAATTCCTGAGCAGGGGCTTTTTAGAAAAGCATGCATGCATAATGTAAGAATATTACAGGATTTCCAAGCGTAGATTTATGTATTTCTGCATCAGCTTAGCACATGGCACATACAAAAGGCGCGGGCATTTTTGCAGAGGTCCGCGCCTTTTGCCGGCTGGCTATTTATCGTTTGTATGTGCTACAAGGCCTTTGCTAACACCTGCTGAAGCCGCGTTCTGCCCCGGTTAATGCGCGATTTTACGGTTCCCATGGGAAGCCCGGCCGCGCTGGCAATTTCCTCGTAGCTCATTTCCTTATTCTCGCGTAAATGCAGCAACTCCCCATACTCCTCGGGCAAGGCATAGATGGCGCGTTTCACCCGGCCGACCATCATCTTGGAATGCAGGGTTTCATCGGCTGCGGGGCTTATATCGGGCAGCTGATAGACCACCGCCGCATCGCCGCCGCTTTTCCCGTCGTAGGTTTCGTCGATCGAGGCGTATTGTACTCGTCTTTGTTTTTTAAAATGCGTGCGCGCCAGATTAATGGCAATGGTGTAGAGCCAGGTAGAGAAGCGGGCAATTTCTTCGTAGGCGTTCCGGCTTTTATACACTCTGAAGAAGGTTTCCTGCACTAAATCTTCGGCATCTTCGGGGCTGCGGGTATAGCCGAGTAAATAATGATAAAGCCGGCGGCGGTAGCGTTTCATGAGCAGGTTAAACGCCTGATCATTTCCGCCCTGAAGAGCTTTCATGAGCTGCTCGTCGGTCTTCTCTTTAAGCGATGATGTTGCTTGTAGCGGGGTGATGCGCGCTAAATGTGCCATAGGTTCCGGGATAGTTAGAATGGGATGCAACGATAAACAGGCTTGGTGATGCGGGCTGTGCAGGCTCCCGGAAGGCCGATTCCCCATATCCATAAATGTACTATGAGCCGTTTATAAGCCGTTTCAGCAGTAGCACTAAAATAGCGCTGGCATCGAGCTTGCTGAATCCCTTCACAGCGCGGTCGGCGTCGAGAAGGGCCTCAAAAACGGCCGGCAGTTCACGCATTTCATAGCGCTGCGCGTCCTTGCCCGTCATGCGAACCCGAAATGAAGACATCCCCATTTGTTTGGAAATTTGGTCGGGGGAAAGCTGCCGGGCTATCAGCCGCTTGTACTGCCACACACGGGAAAACGAGCCATAGAACAACGCGATAAGCGGAATCAGGTCTCCGGGACCCGTGTTGCCCTGCTGCAACATTTGTTCCGCAATAAACATGGCTTTTTTGGTATTACGCTCAAAAACGGCGCTCTGTAGCTCAAAAGCCGTAAATTCCCGCGAAAACCCGGCTACAGATTTAACATCTTCGAGGGTGATGGCATCTTCAGCCTTTCGAAAGTGATGAATCTTTTCTAATTCAGTGGACAGTTTATGAAGATTAGTGCCTACTATTTGGTACAGTACCTCAGCGGCACGGCTGTCAATAGGGCGTTTGTAGCGCGTTTGCGTCCAGCTCCGTATCCATTCGGTAACCTTGTATTCGGGGATGGCATCAAACTGGAAATACCCGCAGTCTTCAGATTTGTCGAGGGCTTTGTAGAAGCGGGAATTTTTGTTCGGCTTTTTGAAATCGTGCATCACCAGCACGGTAAACGGCGCGGGCTGCTCAAAATATGAAACAAAAGCTTCGAGGCTGGATCGGCCGCCCCCGGCCTCGCCGTCTTCTCCCACGGGCGCCTCTGTACACTGGAAAAATTCGCGTACAAACAAAAACCGCCGCTCGGCCATCATGGGGTAGCTGCGCGCCATGCCCAGAATATCGGAGGGCGTAACGTCTTGCCCGTAGAGCATGTCGAAGTTGAAATCTTTGCTTTCCTGCGGTACCTGCGCCAAAAACTGCTCCTGCACCTGATCGGTGAAGAACTGCTCGTCTCCGCATAAAAAATATACCGGCCGCAGCTTTCCACTTTTTATTTCGCGGGAAAGCGCGTTAAATAAATCCTGACTGCTTTGCTTTTTTTGCCGTGCCATAGGGCGCTGTTTTGGGCATGGTATGGGAGCGGAAACCGCGCCGGAACCGGAAATCAGCCCCGGCGCGCTTCCTTCGTCTTTTGTGCTAAGAGGCTGACATCAGGGCGTTAAGCGGCCCATCATGCGCGGAAACGGAATGGTTTCCCGCACGTGATTTAAGCCACACAGCCAGGCGACCGTGCGCTCCAGACCCAGGCCGAAGCCGCTGTGCGGTACCGAGCCGAAGCGTCGCAAATCCAGATACCATTTAAAGGTTTCTTCATCCAGGCCGTGCTCTTTAATGCGCTGTTGCAGTAGCTCAAGGCTGTCTTCGCGCTGGGCGCCGCCAATCATCTCGCCGTAGCCTTCCGGGGCGAGTACGTCCACGCCTAAGGCTACGTGTTCATTTTCGGGATCGCGCTTCATGTAAAAGGCCTTGATGGCGGCCGGGTAGCCGTGCACCATCACGGGGCGGTCGTAGTGCATGGTCAGCAGGGTTTCGTCGCTGCCGCCGAAGTCGTCGCCCCACTGCTTTTCCATGGCCGACTTCCGCCAAACCGGGATGTTGCGCAGGTTTTCTTCGACTTCTTCTTTCCGTGCCCTGAGCTCACGCAGGCGCTTGTCGATCTTGAATTTACGGCCTTTTTTGGCTTGCCCGTGTTCGGCTTCCAGCTCGGGAATTTCTTTGTCGATAGCCTGAAGTTCTTCCATGTTTCCACGCTCCATATCATCCAGGAGCGCGGCGTTTTTCTCGCTGGTCAGCAGCTCTACGGCCTCGGTATAAGTGATGCGCGGAAACGGCTTTTTCACCTTTTCCAGCATGGTAAGATCGCGGCCGAGGGTTTCCAGCTCTGTGCGGCAGTGCTGAAGCACGTTTTCGACGATGGCGCAGACCATGTCTTCGGCCAGATCCATGTTCATATCGTGGTCATAAAACGCCATTTCCGGCTCAATCATCCAGAACTCGGTCAGGTGCCGGCGGGTTTTGCTTTTTTCGGCGCGGAAGGTAGGCCCGAAGGTGTAAATTTTGCCGTTCGCCATGGCCATGGCCTCGCCGTAGAGCTGTCCCGACTGGCTCAGATAGGCTTTTTCATCAAAATAGTCGGTTTCAAAAAGGGTGGTTGTGCCTTCGGCGGCGTTTCCGGTAAAAATGGGCGCATCCATCTGCACAAAGCCGCGCTGCTGGAAAAATTGATGAATGGCAAAAATGATCTGGTTTCGCACGCGCATGGCTGCCCATTGGCGCTGCGAGCGCAGCCACAAATGACGGTTTTCCATCAAAAATTCTACGCCGTGTTCTTTGGGCGTAATGGGGTAGTCTTTTGCAAGCTGTATGGGCTCGAGCTCGCTCACGTGCAGCTCATAGCCGCCTACGCTGCGCTCATCTTTTTTTACGGCTCCCTTGATGCTCAGCGACGATTCCTGGGTGAGCGTATTGGCTTGTTCCCAGGTTTGCCCGGAAACATCTTCTTTAGAAACTACGCACTGGCACAAGCCGCTTCCGTCGCGCAAAATGATGAACACCAGCGCTTTACTGCTGCGTATATTGTGTACCCAGCCTTGCAGGGTGGCCGTTTTTCCTTCGTACTGATGCATTTCTTTGATGCTGCTTAGCGAATGTTTTTCCATAGCGTATCAGAGCTTAAGTTCTATGAATAGGGGGAAATATAAGGGATGATGCGCACCGTATTCAGCTTTCCGGCACGTCGGCTTCTTCCTCTTTGGGCGTGTAGTTTTCGTCGGGCATGAGCACGGTTTCGGTAAACAGCTCTTCCCGGAAAAACACCCCGGCAAAGTCGCGGATTTCAGGGGCCGTAACGGCATCAATATGCGCTACAAGTTCATCAAGGCCGATATAACGATCGAAATAGAGCTCGCTTTTGGCGAGGCGATTCATGCGGTTGCTCATGCTTTCCTGGGCCAGCAGCAGCTTGCCTTTCAGTTGTGATTTAGCTTCCGTAAGCTCCTGCGCGGGAACTTCTTCGTCTCCCAGGCGCTTCAGCTCGGCATAAATCAGTTCTTTGAGATGCTCCACATATGCGGTATCGGTTCCGGCATAAACGCCAAACATACCGGTATCGGCATAAGATTGGTTAAACGCCTGAATGGCATAGCAATAGCCATATTTTTCACGAATATTCTGATGCAGGCGCGAGCTCATGCCGCCGCTCAGCAAAATGTTGATGAGCAGTAGTTTATACCTATCCTTATGGTCGGTGCTGAGCGCCCGGCGGCCCATCACCAGATGGGTTTGCTCGATAGGGCGCGTAATTTGCTTGCGCTGCCGCTCGTAATGACTGAGGGGTAGCGTTTCTACAGGCTCAAAGCTGCTGCTGCTTTGGGAAAAGTAGCGTTCGGCGAGCTTCAGAATCTCTTCATGCGTGGCGTTTCCGGCGACCGTGAGCACCATGTTGGCGGGCTTGTAGCGCCGCTCGCGGTAGGTGATTAAATCATCGCGGGTAAATCCTTTTACCGTGTGCTCGTAGCCGATAATCGGGCGGCCCAGCGGATGATGGGCAAACATCATGCTGTTGAATACCTCAAAAACGTAGTCATCGGGCGTGTCCCGGTACATTTTGAGTTCTTCTAACACCACTTTTTTTTCTTTCTCAATTTCCTGTTCGGGAAACGTGGAATGCAGCACCATGTCGGAGAGTACGTCGATGGCCCGCTCCAGCTCCGAATCCAGGCAGCGCGCGTAGTAGCAGGTATGCTCGGGCGAGGTGAAGGCATTGAGATAGCCGCCTACAGATTCCATAGTCTGCGCAATTTCAAAAAAATTACGCTTTTCGGTGCCTTTAAACAGCATGTGTTCTAAAAAATGCGTGATGCCGGCCTCGCGCTCGTCTTCATCGCGGCTGCCGGTTTTAATCCACACGCCTACCGAAAGGCTGCGCATAGAGGGGATGGTTTCGCTTACGACCCGCAGGCCGCCGGGCAGGGTAGATTTTTGGACACGTTCGCTAAAATCGGGGTGTTGCGTCATAAATGCTCCGTTATAAATAGTAGAGAAAAAAGATCTGGCGTAGCTAAAGGGAGATGGCATTGCGGGCTCAGACGCCTTTTCCTTGCCGATATGGCTGGAAAACGCCGGCTTTAAGGGCGCTAAAGTACGCTTAAAATAAAAGGCAAACAAAAAGCGCCACATGAACAAGTCAGATGGCGCTTCAGGGAATATAGGGAGCACGCCGCATGACATAGAAAAATGATGGCGTTCCGGGCCGGAGCGCCATCATTCTACACAAGTGTGCTCATGTTGCGGGTTTATGGCTTATTCGCGCTCCAGAAGGGCACGGCGGGAGAGGCGGAGTTTGCCGCCCGGCTCTACTTTAATAAGCTTCACCTTCACTTTATCGCCTTCGCTGAGCACGTCTTCGACGCTCTTGATACGCTCGTGCGCCACTTCAGAGATATGCAGCAGGCCATCTTTTCCGGGCATGATTTCCACAAACGCGCCATACTCCTTAATGGAGCGCACGGTACCTTCGTAGATTTCGCCTTCTTCGGGCTTGCCGGCAATCGCCTTGATGCGCGCCAGAGCGGCTTCGGCCTTCCCGGCATCGTCGGCGGCAATGGTAACTATGCCTTTATTACCGACTTCTTCGATCAGCACTTCTGTGCCGGTTTCCTTCTGAATCGCCTGAATCACCTTTCCGCCCGGCCCGATAATCGCGCCAATCATATCGGCATCCACTTCATATTTGGTGAAGCTCGGGGCATATTTGGAAATATCTTTGCGCGGCGCAGAGATGGTTTCGGCCATACGCTGCAGAATGTGCATGCGGCCTTCTTTGGCCTGTTCCAGAGCCTGAAGCATCAGATCAAAGCTAATGCCCTGGATTTTAATATCCATCTGGCAGGCGGTAATGCCTTCGGCCGTTCCGGTAATCTTAAAGTCCATATCGCCGAAATGGTCTTCTTCTCCGGAAATATCGGAGAGAATCATGTGATCGTCGTTGCCTACGCAAAGGCCCATCGCAATACCGGCTACGGGTTTTTTGAGGGGCACGCCGGCATCCATGAGGGCCATAGAACCGCCGCAAACCGAGGCCATAGAAGAAGAGCCGTTCGACTCCAGCACATCAGAAACCACGCGGATGGTATAGCCGAAATCCTCGGCAGAAGGCAGCATAACCTTAAGCGCCCGCTCGGCCAGGTTACCGTGCCCGATCTCGCGGCGGCTCACGCCACGCAGCATCCGGGCTTCGCCTACGGAGAAGGGCGGGAAGTTGTAATTCAGCATGAAGCGCTTGGAATCGGTATCGAACAGCGTATCAACCGACTGCTCGTCGCGCTTGGTACCCAGGGTTACGGTTACCAGCGCCTGGGTTTCGCCCCGGGTAAAAATAGCCGAGCCGTGGGTGCGGGGCAGATAAGACGTTTCGGTCCAGATATCGCGGATTTCGTCGGCTTTCCGGCCATCGATACGTACTTTATGCTCCAGCATCATGCGGCGGATAGATTCCTGCTGAATATCGTGGCAAATGCTGCTGATATCGTCTTCCTGCTCGGGAAAAACTTCGGCCAGGGCTTCTTTGGTTTCTTTATAAATCGCCTGATTGGCTTCAGAATATGCTTTTTTGCCGAGCTGCTGTTTCGAAAGCTCAAAAAACTTATCGCCAACCAGCTCTTTTACGCGGGCGACGAGGCTTTCTTCGGGCGTTGGAATTTCTACTTCCCGTTTTTCTTTGCCAAACTCGGCGCGCAACTCTTCCTGAAATGCGCACAGTTTCGCAATGCTTTCGTGAGCCAGCTTAATGGCTTCAATCATTTCGCCTTCGGAGACTTCCTTCATTTCGCCTTCCACCATCACGACGCTATCTTTCAGGCCGCCGACGATGAGATCGAGATCGGCCTCGGCCAATTCATCAATCGTAGGATTTATGAGGAATTCCCCATTTACGCGGCCTACGCGCACTTGGGCCATAGGGCCATCGAAAGGTGCATCAGAAAGGTGAAGAGCGGCCGAAGCGGCTACGGCGCCGAGCACGTCGGCATCGTTCTGCCCGTCGGAAGAAATCACCTGGCAAATAACCTGGGTTTCGTTCAGGAAACCCTCAGGAAAAAGCGGGCGGATGGTGCGGTCGATGAGGCGGGAGGAAAGAATTTCTTTTTCGGAGGGGCGGCCTTCGCGCTTGATAAAGCCGCCGGGAAATTTACCACCAGCGGCGAAGGTTTCGCGAAACTCAACCGTAAGGGGAAAAAAGGCCTGGCCGGGGCGGGCTTCGGGGGCTACAACAGCCGTTGCGAGCACCATAGTATCGCCCAGGCGGGCAACAACCGAGCCGTGCGCTTGTTTTGCAAGGCGGCCGGTTTCGAGAGAAATATGCTTGCCGGGGGCAAACTCAACGGATCTAAAATCTGCTTTCATTAGTTCTGTTCTTTTTAGCTGCTTTAACTGCTGGGATACCAATAGGTAAGAACGCTTTTTCTTAATTCAGCATCCCGGTTGGATGAAGACATATCTTTCGATGGAAAATCTAACAATAAAATCGGGATTCGCCATATTCAAAATACGCCTGTTTGGTACAAAAAAGGAGGTTTCGTAAATCAAAAAAAGGCACGGGAAATAAAACCCGTGCCTTTTTTTGGTTTATCATACAGGCCATTACTTGCGAATGCCAAGGCGCTTAATAAGATCGCGGTAGGCTTCAATATCTTTTTTCATGATATAATTGAGCAACCGCCGGCGCTTTCCTACCATCAAAAGCAGGCCGCGGCGGGTCGAATGGTCTTTTTTATGCAATTTCAAATGCTCGGTGAGCCGGTGTATGCGCTCAGTGAACAGGGCTACCTGCGCGGCTGGAGAGCCGGTGTCTTCAATGTTCTGGCCATATTTTTCAAAAATGGCTTTCTTTTCTTCCTGAGATATATTCATATATAAAAATGTACGTTCCGCTTTAGATTAATACCATGCTAAAGTAGATCTTTAACGTGTCAAGCTTTTTAATATAGTGATTTAAGCACGTTAATGCAATCGGCTTTATCTTGTGCGAGCTGAGCCTTGAGGTGCTCAAGGCCGTCAAATTTCTGCTCATCGCGGATGCGCTGATGGAAATATATTTTTAACTCGCGGCCGTAAATTTCGTGGTCAAAATCAAAGATATTGACTTCTATGCGCAGTTCTGCCGATTCGGTTACGGTCGGGCGCACCCCGATATTGAGCATACCGCCGTAGGTGTGGTCCTCAAAGCGTACCTTCACGGCATAAACGCCGTTTTTGGGAATCACCTTGCGTTCGTTTTCGACGCGTATATTCGCTGTGGGATAGCCAATTCCCCGGCCTTTTTTATCGCCATGCACCACCAGCCCGCGCAGCGGATAGGGCCGGCCGAGCAGCGATTTCGCCAGAGCAGCATCGCCGTCATCAACCAGAGCACGGCGAATACGCGTAGAACTCACGGTATGATGTTTTACCTCGTGCGCCTCCACAAGATGCACATCATACCCTAATTCCGGGGCCAGCCGTTCTACTGTTTTGATGGTGCCTTCGCGATTTCGCCCAAAATGATGGTCGTAGCCAATAATGAAGCGGCGCAGGCCAATGCGGTCGTAAATG